>NZ_JABAEE010000045.1:0-55731 GCF_023701885.1 Pseudomonas sp. CG7
CTGCTGCAAGAGCGCCAGCCCAACGGTATAACCACGGACTACGAATACTACCCGGTCGACGGCTACGTCGATGACGACGGTGACGTGCATTGCCCCGCCGACCCGCACGGTTTCGTTCGCAATCTGCGTTGCCAAACGGTGCACCCGGCCGAAGGGCACGAGGGTCAGGCGCCGGTCTTGCGCACCCGGTATCGCTATAGGGAACTGCCGCCGCTGGACAATAGCCTGGCGGAAGACTTCCTGGTGGTAAGCCACGAAGCGCTAAGCCAAGTCGGGGCCATTGCTGAAACAACGCTGCAAAGTACCCGTCGCTTCTATCTCGATATGACCGACAAGCCTTTGCTGCACGGCCGCCCGGATCGCCAGGAAGAAACGCTCTACGACAATGAAGGCAAGGGCAAAACCGCCACCGTCAGTTGGCGATACAGCCAGGCCGACGGAGAACTTGGCGCCAGGACTCTGCACCAAACGATAGAAACCCTGACCGGATACAATGGCAGCCACCAGGTCACCACCACACGGGCCTCCCGATTCGATGGCGAAATCGTCTGGAGAGAGGATTTCGATGGCGTCAAGTCGTCCTATCGGTACGACGTCCTTGGCCGGTTATTGGAAGAACGCGTGGCATTGGATACTCCCGTCGAGGCTGGCCGACAATTCAGCTACAGCTTGGCGTCAACGGACGGCCAGCAAGCCGAACAGGTGCTCACCAACGTCAAGGGCGTCAAGACTCGGACATTGTTCGATGGCGGCAACCGGGTGGTCGAAGAACAACGTCAACGGCAAGGCCCCAGCGGCAGCCTGGTCTGGCGCCAACCCTATACCGCCGTGCACGACGCTCTCGGACGCCAGATCAGCGAAACAGTCTACGACTGGCTCGACGACACGCCCCTGCCCTTGACCAGCCAACTGGCCTATGACGATTGGGGCGAAGTCTGCAGAACCACCGGCCCCGACGGCGTCGCCCAGGTCAGCGAGCGCCGATTCGACAACAACCGGCTGGTCATTTGCACGTGGCAGGAACATGCCGAACGACCCGACGTGCACGTACAAAGAAGCGAGACCCACTACAACCTGTTCGACAGCCCCGACAAGGTCCGGCGCCTGGACGCCCAAGACAACACGGCGGGCAGCCGCGACTACGTCTACGACGGCTATGGACAGTGCATTCGCGAGATCGAAACGCTGAGAAATCCGCAGCGCGAAGCATTGGAGTCTCTACAACGGACCACCGAATACGTATACGACGCCTGGGGCCGCGTACTGCGCACCGTGCTACCGAACGGCGACAGTGTCGAACGTACCTTCGCCGAGCACAGCATCAGTGAGTTGCCCACGCGCCTGCAGGTCACACCCGCCAATAGCGCGCACCCTTCCCTGGTTGCCGGCACACAACAATTTGACGATCTTGAACGCCTGACCGAGCGCACGGTGGGTCCGCGCACTGAACGCTACCGCTACGAAGGCGGGCACGTACAGATTCATCAACGGATCACGCCCGGCAACCAGACGCTGACCTACGGCTACAATCTGGCCCTGAGCCAACAGCCGTCGGTTATCAGACTGGCCGAGGGCCCCGAGTCCACCTATGAATATGACCCGTTGAGCGCCGCCATCACCCAGGCGATCAACGACCAGGGTCAACGTGACTATGAGTACACGCTCGAAGGCGCCCTGGCCTCGGAGCGCTGGCGCAGCAACGGCGTGGATAAGAAAACCTTTCACGCCACCTCGTTGCAGGGTAGGCAACTGCGTCGTGAAGATGACGGCGCCGCCCCCACCCAGTACCAATACGACACAGCAGGCAGACTGCGGCATGTCAGCCAGGGTGGAGCCGACGGCCTCGAAGCCGAATTCACTTACAATTTCGACGGCCTGCTCGAACGCAGCACCACGATCAACCGGGCCAGCGACCAGCGCCTGGTCACCGAGCTGGCGTACGATGAACACGGCCGCGAAATCCAGCGCACCCTGAAAGTGGACGGCGAGGCAGACCGGGTTTTGTCCCTGGTTTGGCAGGACGATGATCAATTACGCAGCCGTCGCCTGGAAAAAGCCGGCCTGGTGCTGCTGGAAGAAGCGTTTGAATACGACACACGTAACCGCCTGACTCGACACCGCTGCGTCGGCGAAGCGCTGCCGACCGATCAGTACGGCAATGCCATGACCGAGCAGGTGTTTCGCTTTGACGCCCTGGACAACATCGAACGTCGAACCACCTATTTTGCCGACGGTAGCACCGACAGCGCGCGCTTCACCTATGACGAAGATGACAAATGCCAGCTCAGGGAGGTCAGCCACAGCCACCCCGCTTATCCATCGTCACAAGCCTTTGATTATGATGCCGACGGCCATCAACTCAATGATGGCCAAGGTCGGCGGCTGCGCTATGACCCCTTGGGTCGCCTGCTGGAAGTGCGCAGCGCCGACGACGCAGCCTCGTTGATCAATTACCGCTATGACGCCCATGACCAACTGGTTGGGGTACGCCATGACGGCGAACCGGAGACCTTGCGTTTCTACGAGGGGTTTCAACTCAGCTACACCTTGCAAAACGATGTGCTGACCCAGTTTTTATATGAGGGTGATCGCCCCTTGGCTCAACAAACAGCCCATAGCACCGATCAAACCCTACTGCTGCTGACCGACACCGCCCACAACGTCTTGGGTGAAAATCGTGTTGACGGGTTGCATGAAACCGCTTACAGCGCTTACGGCGAGCGCCGTGAAGATAACGGCCTGAAGGGGTTGCTGGCCTTTGCCGGGGAAGTGCGCGAAGCCTTGATCGGTTGGTATTTGCTGGGCCGCGGCTACCGCGCCTACGACCCAGGGCTGATGCGTTTCCACAGCCCCGATTCATTCAGCCCATTCGGGGCCGGGGGCTTGAACCCTTACGGCTATTGCCTGGGTAACCCGATTGCCTGGCGAGACCCCAGCGGCCATCGCTCCCAGGGTGTTACGCCTTATCGAGATCCTTATCCTGGGTATCAAGATCCGATCCCACAACCGAAAAAGCCTGGTACTGGTATCGCTCAATGGATCGGCGTAGGCCTGGCGGCATTGTTCCTGGTTGTCTCTGTCGTGGCGATGCCCTGGAGCGCACCGGCTACCATCGGTGTAACAGCATTCGTAGCCGGATGGGCCGGGATAGGTCTTCAGGCGGCGGGCTTGGGACTGCAGGTTTATGGCACAGTCACGGAAAACGAAACCTTATCTGCTGTTGGCACCGCCGTGGGCACAGTTGGCGGATTGCTGGCAGGGGTTGGGATTGCTATGGCGAGGGCGGCTGTGGCTGCTAAGGCTGCGGCTGAGGCGAGTGCAGGTTTTGAGCCTGTTTTAATAAGCGTGACCAAAAGAGGCAGTACGGCTGGGCTAAATAAAAATAGTATCAGTGCTGCGACTGGCATAACTGGGCGAGGTAGCACCAGTGCCAGTGGTGCGACTGGCACAGCTAGACTAAGTAGGACCAGTACTAGTACCAGTACCAGTGGTGCGGCTGGGTCGAGAGGGAACAATATCCGTAGTAATAGTGCTGACGGTAGAAAATCTCTCCCCGAACTGATTAGTTTATGGAACATCCCGCGTATTGATCCCAAAACCCCCACAGGCTCTATAACTCCCCCTCGTTCTCCTACGTTTCCCCAGTGACAATTGAGAGATTCGCATAGCATGACGAGAACAATCAGATAACAATTTCAAATAACCCTAAAACTCCCGCAGCTCACCCTGCGGGAGTTTTTCATTTATAGCCCAGCCCTCGAACCCCGACGCTCAGTCAACCAGTGTCAAATTCAACGGCGGAAAATTGGGAAAGATCGGCTTTTCCCCGCCATCGAAACTGACGTAGACCTTTCCCGTTAACGGCCTATTGCGTGTCAGCCTCTCCAGAAAAGTTTTCGGTACGATCACGCTCCGCACCCCATGGTCGACTTGCGCCTGAGTCACCTTGCTCCCGTTGATCGCAAAATGCTCAATCGGCCCCGACGAGATATTCCCCGCCATGCTGATCCAGATTCTCTGGTCCGTCGTCGCCAATTTCCATGGATCCAGCCTCAATTGCGCTCCATTGGACGGAACATCTCTAAAGCTCAATTGCCCACCGAAAGCCTCTTGGCATTGGACGGTTGGAAAATGGGTACTGTCTACCTCCAGTACATTCAGCGTCCGCGTTTGAGAGGGTAATACCTCGTCCTCGCTGACAGTGACGCTATAAGACAACGGCAAGCGCTTACCGATATACGCGGCAATCGAGCGCATGGGGACTGCATAACGACGCGAACCTGCCGATATTTCCTGATCTGTCCGACAGGCCCCCACGGAGCCAGGCTCCCCCCACTGTACCCAGACCTTCTCCCCAGGATAAATGACCGCATCAGCGGGTATGACCACCACCGCTCCGGACTCAAATAGCACAGGATCCAAGGTTTGCTGCTCCCCGGTTCCCGTGGCCCTCTCAACGGAAGGCCAAGGCAAAACACGGGGGATCGGCGTGGCGGCAACATCCAGCTCAACCGACGCCGAAGTCCGGCTCGGATTACCCGCCCGATCCTCTACCTGATACCACACATACCGTAAGCCATCACCCCGGTCCTGTATCAAATCAGCCGAGATCGTAACGACGATGGGATTGGCATAGTTCTGGTCATCCAGCTCGATGACACCACCCTGATCCTGATTGCCCGGCGAACGTCCCCAGTACCAGGTGATCCGATCCCAGGGTCGGGGGTCGGTGTATCCCGGGAGATTTGCCTTTAATTCATCATTGTTTTGCTCAAGGTAGTGAGCAGTGAGTTTGTTAGGGGGGAGGACTTCGCGTGGGAATTCCAGTTCGCTGGTGGTGGCCAGTACGGGAGGGGTTTTATCGACAGTGACAGTAAATGGATGTGATCGCGCCGGCGTACCCAGAAAGTTGGTCATGATGAAACTGAGCGCATGCGTCCCGGAAGGCAGCCGCTCGGCACTGATCGGTACGTAGTAATCATCCGGATCCATGGGCAGGCTCCATTCTTGGAACCCAATGATATTGCTCTCGTTGTCACCCAGGAAAACATCGACCCGCTCGGTGTAGGGACCGCCCGGCGGATCCTCATCGTACCAGGGCTCAAGCATGACCTTCAGCGGGTTGGCCGGATCGCTCCAGGCCGAACGGTGCAGTAGATTCGGCTCGCCGCCAGGAACATCCGCCAACGGTTCGGGCTCGGTCCAGGGCGCAGTCATAGTGGGCGGGAGCTCGGTGGACTTGGTCGATGACATTGTTCATGTTCTCCATCGCTGAACATTAACCCCCCAGCAAGGCTGGGGGGCGGAACGCTAATGAACACTCCAATCCCGCGAGTGGCGTAGCACCCGGCGATCAGTTCCCGGCATGCCTGCCCGCCTCAGTCACCACTACCTACCAGAGATAGCGCACGCCCACATTGGCACCCCACGGTTGTTCGATCTTATTACCATTGCTGTAATCGAAATCGGCATGAATCGAGACCTTGTCGGTCAGGGTCATGGCAACACCGGTACCCAACTCACCCCGGGAACCCGAAAGGTCGTTGTTGAAGCGGTTGTTGTTGACCCGTACGTCGTTATTGTTGGCAAATTCGTGTACATAAGCAGCACGGATATAGGGCTGTACAACCTTTTCACCCCAGATGAAATCCCGTCCGACGGTCGCACCGGCCTTGGCCAACAGAGAGTGCGACCGACTCCCTTCGGCAGAGAGACCATTGTCCAGCTTGTAGTCTTTGCCCTCGATGACCACACCCGACAACTGAGTGAACGGCTCAACGAAATAGTCGTCCGCCAACTTGATGTGCCGGCCGAATTCCAGGGAGCCACCGACGCCATGACTGTCGTAATCCCCCTTGGTTTTCTTGCCATCGCTCAACTGCACATCGGACTCATTCTGGAAGCGGTTGAACTTGAGCACGCCGTCGAAGTAATAGCCGCTCTGCTCATCCAGCCATGTGGTATAGGCACCCAAATAGTAACTGTTGATCGTTGCGCTGGTGCCACGGCTCAGGTCAAGGTCCGACTTGCTGAAGCCACCCAACACACCGACCAACCATTGGCCGTCGCCCACTGGCAACGGCGCATCCGCACCAAACGACAAACCTTGCTGCACTTGCTGGTAAGCGACACCGGAATTTGCGCTGACATTGAACTTGTTGCCGTAGGCGCGAATCCAGCCACCGCTCTGGCCAGGGTTCATGCGCACTTCACCCATGCGGCTGCGCAAGGTGCTGAGTTCGCCATACCAGACGGTTGGGGCAGCGTTGAACAGCGCGATTACCGAACGGGTGCCCGGGCTGATCGTGCGCGTGAGGGTATTGAGGTACCAGGCGTCATTGCCTTGTTTGATCAAATCGTATGAATAAGCCCCCAGGTCGACTTCCCCACCGGCCAAAGCAAACGTCGCATCGCCGCCGCCAATCTTCACCACCGCGATGGAGCCGGCACCTACGGGTTCTGAACCACTGGCGTCAATGGCTATGGTGTGGTTGCCGGTGGCCGTGCCGGTTACCGTCAGGGTATCGACCTGTCCGGTCTTGAAATCGGTGTGCATGTAGAACGTACCGCCATCGCCCGACAACGTGCCTACGTTCAATTTGAAAAACTCGCCCGGGTTACCAAACTGGACAGAGCCGCCATTCATGACCAGGTTCTCGACCTCGCCGTCACCGACCATCACCCACCGAGCGTTACTGCTGATACCCAGGTCCCGCACGTTCTGCAGATTCCCGGTCAGGGTCGCGGCGTTTTCGAGCAACACATTGGCGGTGCTGCTGTCGTCCGCGACGATATCGCCAACCAGTGTGCTGCCGCTGACATTCAAATTGCCCTCGGCACCATTGCGCACGTCCATCAGGATGCCATTGCTGGCCGACAACGTGGAGCCGTTGGCCACGGAGATATTGGCGATGCTTGCTCCCCCGACGACGATTGCCGAGCCGTCGAGGCCTTCGACATGAGTACCGTCCAGGTTCAGAGTCGAGGGAGTAACCATGCCTGGATCAACACCGATTTCGATCCCATCCTTGGTACCGATAATCGCACTGTCGATGGCGGTGGCGGCACCGCCAAACAAACGCAGACCTTTAGCATTGGCGCCGGTGCCCATGACGGTGGTTCGCAGCAACGTCACGTCACTCAAAGCCGTGACCGAAACGCCAGTGGTTCCCCCGATAATGGTGCTGTCGCTCACAGTCGCGGTAGAACCTTGGTTACCCGCAGCGTCACGACTGACCACCAGCCCTATCCGGTCGCTCGTAATATGACTGTTGCCAATGTTCGCCCGACCGGCGTTCAACAGAACGCCATGGTTGCCCGTTGCCTGGACATTGGTACCCGTGAGATTCAAGGTTGAATGGTTGACGGTGATATCCCGGGTCTGGGCACCATCGGCATTTAATGTCGATTCGCCATTCAACACATATTCATCGGGCGCGGTGGCACTGTCGATGTTTACTACCTCCCCAGGGTTGAGAACCCTTGCGTACGCCACCTCAGCGACTAGCAATAAAGGTGATATGGACAGCAGCGTCAACGCTCGGAACAACGGGTGCAGCGAAAAGGATTTAGGCAAGGACATACAGCCACCTGTGATCGGATGTAGAAAGGCGCGCAGACTACAGAACGCCGACACCGGGATATGTAGGATTATTCCGAAACCCACCGGCACAAACGATGAACAAGCCAAAAGGTACGCTCGCCGGCCGGTCTCACGCCGATCCGTCAAGCAGCTGCAAATGGCGAGGGAGCGTGCTCCCTCACCACAGTTTCCCTATGCATTGCAGCCTACATGACCCGTATTTGGCACTTCCATTTTCCGTCTGGCATCCCTGAGTGCCCCCCGCTCACGAATTCTTAGGCGGCGGCACGTTGCAGCTGGTCTCGCCCTGGGATAGTCCCACCCGGTTATCGCTGGGTGTAGGCCGATAACCTTTTCCGATTATCCTGTAGCTCACTTCGCCTTTGCCTAACGGGAAAGATCTCGACCAGGTGGGCAGGATATGATCCGCGTAGGGTTCGATGAGCCACGTAATTCCGTTGGTGACTTGCTCTTGCGTGACATTCTGGAACGTCACAGTTTTGCCGGCGCTGGGTACCTCCACCGGGTTGCTGTAGTTCGTATAGGCCTTCCACACCACCTCGACATCGTCGCCTACCTGCAAAAAACGGCTCGGCGGGACCCTGTACTGGAAGCCATATTTGTCCCCCTCATAACGCAATGACAGACAGGTCAGGTTGTTGTTGACGGTGTGTAGCGGTTCGGCTGGGGGCAAGGCTTGCACCAGGAAATCGATCTTGACCGCGGTGCGTTCTTTAGGCTCTTGCGGGTTTTCATGGGCCACGTTGGTCAACACGTACCAGACCGGCATGGCATCGCTAGGGCCTTCGTAACGGATGGTGTCCCAATCGAGGTCAATCTCGATGATATCCCCCGCCGTGTCATCAGCGACGTCAATCACATAGGGATCGCCAATGGTGTTGCCATTCCACATGACTTGATACGTGTCGCCATCGGTCAAGGGCGCGACCAGTTCGATCTTGGCCTTGACAGGCTCGTTTTCGTCGCCGGCCTCCAGTTCATTGTCGACACCCGACTTGCCCACAACCGTGACCGCTTCCAGCAGGTCGTTGCCGGGATCCGGGTCTGGGTTGATTGGCCCGGTGCCGGAAAAGTTGCATCGAACGGTGGCTTCATTTGAGCCAAAAGGTTCTGCACCCCGCAGCACCGTGTAGGAAACTGGCGTATCCTTCCCGCCCGTCGTGGTGCTGCCATATTCGGTCCAGAGAATCGCCCAAGGCACGGGGATGTTGATCCCGCCCGTTGGGTTGCCGCCTAGAGGCGTTCCCGGCGTGACGTCCTTGGTGCCCCATTTAACGACAACTCTATCGGTTGACTTGCCATTGGGGACACGGGGGACATTAACGAGCACCTGCCCGCCGATAACATCCGAACGCAACAGCTCCCCACCCGTCGCATCCGCCACCGTGGGTGCGTTCAAGGGTTTAGGAGGCAAGGGGCCGAGCGCAACCGACATAAGCTCATATTCAGACAGGTAGCTGATATTGCCGGCCTTGTCGAGCAAGACGTAACCGCCGCAGCATAGGCCATCTCCAGCGTTCACGAACTTTTCCTTGGTAATGCGCACGACTCTGTTGCCAGTCAGATCGATGGGCACCGGACCGATCAGATCAATATCCGCTGGATCCTCAGGCAGCACACCCTTTATCCAGCCGTACGCGACTCGCACATCGGTTCTGTCGCCCGTCCACGGCGGAATTGTCGCTTCCAGATAATCATCCGTACCAAACGTTGCATCGGTGATCGGCGGTTCGACATCGAATATCATTTTCCCCGGAATGGAGCCAGAATTGGGCGGAGTCTTGTCGATGTGGATGAGCGTTCGCGGCGATTCGTCTGGGGTACCAAGGTGGTTCATATGCTGGTATCGGAGGTCGATAGGTCCTTCATGCTCCGGATCCAACAAGAAATCGGGGGGAATGTTAAAAACCAACGGCTCCCATGGATCGACCCTTGTAAAAGTACGTTCTTCCAACGTCGTCCATTCATCACTCTGCGCCCGGGTCCACTGCAGTCGAATTTGCTCCTCCTCACCTTCCGGGTCATCACCGTCCCAGGTGGTGATTGTTGTGGTCAGACCCGTATCAAGGTTTGGCCTGCTAATAAGCCCCACCGGCAACCCTGGTAGCGGAGCCGGGTGCACAACCGGCGCCTGGACGTCACGCGGACCCGCTCCGCCGGATCCGCTTGCATTCGAGGTAGACTGCTCTTTGTTATATGAACCTGCCATGTTGTCGCTCTCCGTCTTCTTAACGTGAAGCCATGGACGCCCATGATGCTTCAGCTTGAGAAAGCAGACCGATTATTAGCGGGCACTACCCAGACGCTTCCCGTCGTTCTGCACTGGCGAGAAGTAAGCGCTTTTTTTGGATAGGGCGAAACTGTCAGAGTTGACAGGTGGTTATCTGCACAGGGGCGCCAGGGTTTTGTTTCTCACCAGAAACCCACCCCCACCAACACCACCACCTCAAGCACCTCCACCAACGCCCCAGCCGTATCCCCGGTGCAGCCCCCGAGCCTGCGCAGCATCATCCACCGCAAGCCCACGAACACCGCGAAGGCGACCGCCAACGCACTAGCGGCAGCCCACCCCGTCGCCAGCACGCAGCCCAACGCACACGCCACCAACACCCACCATCCTGCGCGCCGAGGCAAATGATCGGCCAGCGCCTGACCCAGGCCGCCAGCCCGCACGTAAGGCGTGGTCAGGAACAGGCCCAGCAACGCCGCACGCCCCAGCACCGGCACGATGATCAAGGCCGACGTTTGCCCCTGCTCGATCAATGCCACCAGCGCGGTGAACTTGAGCAACAGCACCAACACCAGGGTGACCACCGCGATGGGACCGCTGCGCGGATCTTTCATGATCAGCAGCGTGCGCTCGCGATCACCGAAACCGCCGAGCCAGGCGTCGGCGCTATCGGCCAGGCCATCGAGGTGCAGGCCGCCGCTGAGCAGCACCCACGCTGTCAGTAACAGTGCGGCATGGAGCAGCGACGGTGTACCCAGCAGCAGTGCATCGAGTAGCCAGAGCAGGACACCAAACAACAGCCCCACCACGGGATAGCACAGCAGCGAACGGCCCAGTTGTTCGGGCTCGGGCATGCCCGGCAGGCGCACCGGCAGGCTGCTGAGAAATTGCAGGGCGATCCAGAACGGCAACATGTTCAAAGCACCTCTTCGAGCACTGAACCGGCCGACACCGTCAGGGAAAACAGCGCGCCATGAGCGACTTCGACATTGAGTAGCTGCTCGCGAGGCAAACCGCGGGCCTGGGCCAACAGCAGGCGCATCACGCCGCCGTGGCTGACCAGCAAGACCCGTTGGCCGGCGTAGGTCGCGTGCAGGCGTTCGATCGCCGCCAGGACGCGACTGGAAAACGCCAGCACCGGCTCGCCTTCAGGCGGCGTGAAGGCATAGGGATCGGCCCAGAACCGGCCCAGCGCCTCGGCATCGGTGTCCATCAACGTCGCCGCGCTACGCCCTTCCCAGGCGCCGAAATGCAGCTCTTGCAGGTCTTTGTCCACGTGCACCGGCACGTTGAGCCGGGCGCCGAGTTGTTCGGCGAAACGGGCGCAGCGCTGCAAGGGCGAACTCACCAGGCGATCCCAGGGCCCGCCTAGCTCGACCGCCGCGTGCATCTGTTCCCAGCCCCTGGCCGTCAAGGCGTCGTCGAGGCTGCCACGCAAGCCGCCGCCCAATTCGGTTTCGCCGTGACGCAGCAGGTCCAGGCGCAAGGTCATGCCGGGCGATCCGCCACGGCCGCTTCGGCAAACGTCGCCATCTGCCCGTGGAGGTCACAGGCCAGGCGCAACAGCGGTACCGCCAACGCCGCGCCACTGCCCTCGCCCAGGCGCAAGCCCAAGTCGAGCAGCGGTTCGGCGCCGAGGGTTTCCAGCACGTGGCGATGGCCCGGTTCGGCGCCGCGATGGCCGAACAGCAACCATGGCCGGCACGCCGGATTGAGGCGCACCGCCACCAAGGCCGCGACACTGCAGATGAAGCCGTCCACCAGCACGGCCACGCCTTGCTGGGCGCAGGCCAGGTACGCACCAACCAACGCGGCGATTTCAAAGCCGCCGAGGTTGAACAGGGTCTGCAACGGGGCGTTGCCTTGGGCAGCGTGCAACGCCAGGGCCCGTTCGATCACCTGGGCCTTGCGGCTGACACCCGCCGCGTCCAAGCCCGTGCCTGGCCCCACCAAGTGCGCCACCGGGCAGTCGAGCAACGCGCAGGCCAGGGCGCTGGCGGCGGTGGTGTTGCCGATGCCCATTTCGCCGCCGATGAACAATTGCGCCCCGGCCGCGACGGCACGCAACACACTGTCGCGGCCGGCGTGCAAGGCTTGCTCGCCCTGGCTCACCGTCATGGCCGGGCCCTGGGAGAAATTCGCCGTGCCCGGCCCGAGGTTCAGGTGCCGCACGCCGGGCAAGTCCAGCGCAGGCGTGACAGTGCCCAGATCCACCACTTCCAGGGACGCGCCCAGTTGCCGCGCCAGGACGCTGATGGCCGCGCCGCCACTGACGAAGTTGAGCAGCATCTGCCCGGTGACTTCCTGGGGATAGGCCGATACGCCCTCGGTTACCACGCCGTGGTCGCCGGCGAAAATCGCGATCCACAGATGATCGAGGCTCGGCTTGACCTGCCTTTGCAGGCCCGCCAGTTGCACCGCCACCGAATCCAGCCGCCCCAGGGATCCGGCCGGTTTGGTCAACTGTTGCTGACGGGCCGTGGCCAGTTCCAGCGCTTGGGTATCGACGGGCTTGCACGGGTCCAGCCACCAGCGATGATTCATAACGCAGTACCTTTGAGAGTCAGGGGCAGGCCGGCGACGGTCAGCACGACGCGCTGACAACGTTCGGCCAAGGCTTGATGCAGCCAACCGGCTTCATCGACGTAACGGCGCGTCAGCTCGCCCAGCGGCACGACACCCAGGCCGGTTTCGTTGCTGACAAAAATGATCTCCCCGGGCAACGCGGGCAGGCTGTCCAGCAGCGATTCACGCTCGGCGACCAGCCGGTCGGGATCGTTGAGCATCAGCAGGTTGGTCAGCCACAAGGTCAGGCAATCCACCAGCAAACATCGATCGCTGGTGGCGTTTTCCTGCAGTACCCGCGCCAGCGCCAACGGTTCCTCCACCAGCGCCCATTCGACCGGCCGCCGGGTGCGGTGTTGGGCGATACGCTCGTTCATCTCGCCGTCCAGGGGGAGGCTGGTGGCGATGTAGGTCACGGGCAATTGGGAGTCTGTGGCGAGTTTTTCAGCCAGGCGACTCTTGCCGGAGCGGGCGCCGCCGAGAATCAGTTGCAGCATGGGTTATTCCTTTTATTGGCGGTGTGGCGACTGGCGCCATCGCGAGCAAGCTCGCTCCCACAGGGGACTTATGTATACCCGCAGATCCGATGCTGGAACATTGGGTATCTTTTATTGGCGGTGTTGCGGCCGGCCTCTTCGCGAGCAGGCTCGCTCCCACAGCTGGTCCAGGGTGTACATGAATGCCGTGGTCATCAGAGATCCAATGTGGGAGCGAGCTTGCTCGCGATGAGGCAAGTACACCCCCCTAGATCCCACAGAGTTCACGCAACATCCCGGTATCCAGATACCGCTCCACCAGATCCGCCAGCCGCTCGATGTCTCGCTCGCGCAACCCGTGGTAGTCCACCGCCTGCACATCCTGCAACCCCGCCCAACGCAACAACGCGCAACTGGCCGCCGGCGACTCGAACACCCCATGCAGGTAGGTGCCGAACACCTGTCCGTCGAGGCTCTGGGCACCGTCACAACGGCCGTCCTCCAGATGCACCGCCGGATTTTCCAACGCCGGGCCGCTGGTCACGCCCGCGTGGATTTCGTAGCCGCTGACCTCAGCCGCTTCCAACGCCAGCCGCCCGCGCACATTGCGCAACTGCTTCTCGTGTTCCAGGGTCGTTTCAAAATCCAACAGGCCCAACCCGGCACTGGACCCGGCCGCGCCTTCCAGCCCCAGCGGGTCGTGGACCTGCTGGCCGAGCATCTGCAAACCGCCGCAGATGCCCAGCAGCTTGCCGCCGTAGCGCAGGTGACGATGGATCGCCGTCGCCCAACCGTTGGTACGCAGGTAGGCCAGGTCGCTGCGCACGCTTTTCGAACCAGGCAGGATGATCAGGTCAGCCGGCGGGATCGGCTGGCCGGGGCCGATGAATTGCAAGTCAACCTGCGGGTGCAGGCGCAGCGGATCGAAATCGGTGTGGTTACTGATGCGCGGCAAGACCGGCACCACCACTTTCAGCACCTGCTCGGCCTTGTCGATCTGGCGCCGGTCGAGGCCGTCCTCGGCTTCCAGGTGCAGATCCATCACGTAGGGCAACACGCCGATCACCGGCTTGCCAGTGCGCGCTTCCAACCAGTCCAGGCCCGGTTGCAGCAAGGCGATGTCGCCGCGAAAACGGTTGATGATGAAACCCTTGACCCGTGCCTGCTCGCTGGGGGAAAGCAGCTCCAGCGTGCCCACCAGATGAGCGAACACCCCGCCACGATTGATATCGGCGATCAGCAGCACCGGGCAATCCACCGCCTCGGCAAAGCCCATGTTGGCAATGTCACCAGCGCGCAGGTTGATCTCCGCCGGCGAGCCGGCGCCTTCCACCATCACCACCGGATAGGCCGTGCTCAAGCGCGCATGAGAGGCCAGCACCGCTTGCATTGCGATGGCTTTGTAGTCGTGATAAGCCACGGCGTTCATGGTCGTGACGGCGCGGCCATGAATGATGACCTGGGCGCCAGTATCGCTGTTGGGCTTGAGCAGCACCGGGTTCATGTCGGTGTGCGGTTCGAGACCGGCAGCTTGGGCCTGCACCGCCTGGGCCCGGCCGATTTCGCCGCCGTCGGCGGTCACGGCACTGTTGAGGGCCATGTTCTGTGGCTTGAACGGCACCACACCGACACCCTGGCGCCTGACCCAGCGGCACAAAGCCGTGACCAAGGTACTTTTGCCGGCATCGGACGTGGTGCCCTGCACCATCACTGTGGTCATCGGTTGTCCTTGGCGTAGGCCTCGAAAGCCTGTTCGAGGCGCAGGAATTCGCTGTCATCGGCCGGCAGCCCAAAGCGCAGGCTACTGGTATTCACAAACAGACGCAGGAGAATGCCGCGCTGGGCCATGAAATCGTGGAGCCCTTGGGCCTGTTCGATGACCAGCCATTGGAACAATCCGCAACCGCCCTGAGGCTTGAAGCCGTGACGTTCGAGCAACAGCGCCAGGCGTTGGCTGGTGGCTTCGCAGCGTTGGCGCTGGCGCGCATGGGCGTCGGTGTCCAGCAAGCACGCCTGGCCCAGCACCCGGGTCGGCCCGCTGACGACCCACGGCCCGACTTGTTCGGCGAGCAACTTGAGCAAGCGCCGCTCAGCCAAGACAAACCCCAGGCGCACCCCGGCCAGGCCAAAGAACTTGCCGAACGAACGCAGCACGATCAACCCGACCAACTGGGTATGCGCCGCCAGGCTCAGCGCCGGGGTGACGTCCATGAACGCTTCATCTACTACCAGCCAGCCACCGCGCTGGGCCAGGCGGGCATGCCAGTCCAGCAAGCGCTCCGGGGCCAGGCTCAGGCCCGTGGGGTTGTTCGGATTGACCACCACCAGCACGTCGAGGCTGTCGAGGAAGAAATCCACTTCCGCCTCCAGCACCTCGCGCACGATATAGCCGCTACGGCGCCAGGCTTCGGCGTGCTCGGCGTAACAGGGCGACAGGACGCCGACCTTGCCGCTGCGGCGCAGGCGCGGCAACAGCTGGATGGCCATCTGCGAACCGGCCACCGGCAGCACGTCCAACGCACCGTAGTAATCGCAGGCGGCCTGTTCCAAGCCGTCATCGGTTTCCGGCAGGCGCGCCCAGGCCCGCAAAGGAATCGCCGGAACGTCGAACGGCCAAGGCGCGAGGCCGCTGGACAAGTCGAGCCAATCGGCCTCGGCAATGCCGTATTGCCGGGCTGCGTTGCGCAAGCGCCCGCCGTGCTCAAGCATAGAACTCAGCTCCCAGGCAGAGAATCAGCAACCACAACCATACCCCGCGCTGGACCAATTGCCAGCCGCGATCAATGGAATCGGCACTCGCCGGCACGCCTTCGCCCAAAGGCGGACGTTGGTGCAGTTCACCGTGGTAAACCGCCGCCCCGCCCAACTCGACCCCCAGCGCTCCAGCCCCGGCGGCCATCACCGGCCCGGCGGTGGGGCTGTCCCAGGTCGGGCCCTGGGTGCGCCAGCATCTGAGCGCCAGGCGAGTTTTACCAAGCAGCGCGTAGGTCAATGCCACCAGGCGCGCCGGAATGTAGTTGAGTACGTCATCAATCTTGGCCGCCGCCCAGCCGAAGCGCTCGAAGCGTTCGTTGCGATAGCCCCACATGGCGTCGAGGGTATTGCTCAGGCGGTACAAAACCACACCCGGCGCGCCGGCCACGGCGAACCAGAACAACGCGGCGAACACCGCGTCGCTGCCGTTTTCCAGCACCGACTCGGTGGCGGCGCGGGCCACGGCGGTTTCATCCAGTTCAGCCGTCTCGCGACTGACCAGGTAACCGACACGCTTGCGTGCCTCGTCCAGATCACCGCTGCGCAGCGCCCGCGCCACCGGCTCGACATGTTCACCGAGGCTGCGCAGGCCGAGGGCACAGTACAACGCCAGGATTTCCACCAACCAGCCCACCATCGGCGCCCACGACAAGGCCGTGGCGAGCAGGGTCAACGGCACCACCGCGATGACCCACGCCGTCACGCCGTGGCTGCGCCAGCCGCGTCCGCCGGCGTTGAAGCGTTGTTCGATGCGATCGGCAAAACCGCCGAACGCCACCAGCGGGTGCCAGCGCCGGGGCTCGCCCAGCAGCGCATCCAGCGCCACCGCGGCGGCACTGAGCAAGGCCACACTCATGGGCTCGTTCCCCAACGGTTTTCATACAGCAGTTCATTGAGCGGACGCGGTTGCGCCCACCCTTCCAGGGCGAGCATCGGCGCCGGGTAGAAACCCTCGACCGGGCCCAGGCAAAGAATCGCCAGCGGCTTGGCCCCGGCGGGCAACCCCAGCAGGTCGGCCAGGGCCTGGGGCTCGAACAACGACACCCAGCCCATCCCCAACCCTTCGGCACGGGAGGCCAGCCACAGGTTCTGGATCGCGCAGGACAGCGAGGCCAGGTCCATTTCCGGCAAGGTCCGGCGACCGAAGATGTGCCGCTCGCGATCCTCCATCAAGGCCGCCACCAGCACTTCGGCGCAGTCGTCGATGCCTTCGACCTTGAGCTTCATGAACTCGTCGCTGCGCTCGCCGAGGGCCTCGGCGGTACGGATGCGTTCTTCTTCCACCCGTTGGCGGATCTGCCCACGCAAGGCGCGATCGCTGATGCGGATGAATCGCCATGGCTGCATCAGGCCGACGCTGGGGGCCTGGTGCGCGGCTTCCAGCAGACGGCGCAGCAAGGCCGGCTCCACCGTGCCACCGCTGAAATGGCGCATGTCGCGGCGCTCGGCGATGGCGCGGTAGACGGCTTCGCGTTCGGCCTGGGTAAAGGCGTTGTCAGTCATGGCCTCTTCGCGAGCAAGCTCGCTCCCACATTGGCTAGCGTTGCACTTGAGATCACTGGGTCCCCTTGGGCTAGCGGTGCACTTGAGATCACTTGGTCCCCTTGGGCTAGCGATGCACTTGAGCTCACTGGGTCCCCTGTGGGAGCGAGCTTGCTCGCGATAGCGGCCTCAAGGTCAGGCGCAAACAACGCCGCAATCGCCCGCGGATTGGACGGAAAATAAAAATGCACATAGGAAGCCGTCATCCGCCCCTGTCGGAACACCGCCTCCGCCCCTCGCCCGCCATTCGGGCTGTGGCCACGGGCAATCGGCTCGAGCTCGGTGCTGGTCAGGGAGTGATGGTAGGTATGCCCACGCAGGTTGCCTTCCGGCAAATCCACCGATTGCAACGCCAGGGCCGCCAAGCGCTTTTGCATCTGCGCATCGCCGGACAGCAACCCCAGGAGTTCGGCGCGCACGCCGTCGACGTGGGTCAGTGAATCGAGCAGATACAACATACCGCCGCATTCGGCGAGCAGCGGCTTATTGGCGGCATGGTGCGCACGGATCGCGGCCAGCATCGGCGCATTCCGGGCCAGCGCAACGTGGTGCAGCTCCGGATAACCGCCGGGCAAATAAAGGCTGTCCGCCTCGGGCAGTTCGCCGTCATGGATCGGCGAAAAGAAGCGCAACTGCGCGCCCATGGCCCGCAGCAGATCAAGGCTTGCGCCATAGGTGAAGGCGAACGCTTCGTCACGGGCCACGGCGATGCGCACCCCATCGAGCCACGGCTCAACGGCGACCACCTCGGGCGCGGCGAACGCTACGGCGGGCGGCAGTGTCACTTCGCAACTGCCGGCCAGGGCATCGGCGGCCGCGTCGAGGCGCGCGTCCAAGTCGTTCAACTCGCTGGCCTGGACCAAGCCGAGATGACGGCTGGGCAATTCGATGCCGGTTTCCCGGGACAGCGCGCCGTACCAACGCAGGCCTTCGGTCAGGCTGCCTTCGAGCAATTGCGCGTGACGCAAGGTGCCGACCCGGTTGGCCAAGACCCCGGCGAATGGCAGGTCCGGTTGATAACGGGCCAGGCCCAAGGCCAGGGCACCGAAGGTCTGGGCCATGGCCGTGCCGTCGATCACCGCCAGCACCGGCACGCCAAAATGCCGCGCCAGGTCGGCGCTGGACGGGGTGCCGTCAAACAGCCCCATCACCCCTTCGATGAGGATCAGGTCCGCTTCAGCAGCGGCTTCCCATAGCAACCGGCGACTTTCCTGCTCGCCCACCATCCACATGTCCAATTGATAGACCGGCGCGCCGCTGGCCCGCTCCAGGATCATCGGGTCGAGAAAGTCCGGGCCGCATTTGAACACGCGCACCTTGCGGCCCTGGTTACGATGCAACCGGGCGAGCGCTGCGGTGACGGTGGTCTTGCCTTGGCCCGAGGCTGGCGCTGCGATCAGCACCGCCGGACAGTGGCGGGTCATGGCCGCATCGCTCACAGTTCGACGCCTTTTTGCGCCTTGATGCCCGCCTGGAACGCGTGCTTGATCATGCCCATTTCGGTCACGGTGTCGGCCAGCTCGATCATCTCGGGCTTGGCGCCGCGACCGGTCACGACCACATGCTGCATCGGCGGACGAGCCTGTAGATCGCTCAGCACCTGGTCGAGGTCGAGGTAGCCGTGCTTGAGGGCAATGTTCAACTCGTCGAGCACTACCAGGCCAATGGACGGGTCATTGAGTAATTGGCGGGATACGGCCCAGGCGGCTTCAGCGGCGGCGATGTCGCGCTGGCGGTCCTGGGTTTCCCAGGTGAAACCTTCGCCCATGACGTGAAAGCGCACCTGCTCCGGGAAGCGACGGAAAAACAGCTCTTCACCGGTGCTGTTGCGGCCCTTGATGAATTGCACCACGCCGCACTGCATGCCGTGGCCCATGGCCCTGGCCAGCATGCCAAACGCAGAACTGCTCTTGCCCTTGCCGTTACCGGTCAGCACCAGCAGCAAGCCGCATTCGTTCGGCGAGTTGGCGATGCGCTCGTCGATCACGGCTTTCTTGCGCAGCATGCGCGCCAGGTGGCGTTCGTCGCGATCAGACGTATCGGTGATGAGGGAGTCGGTCATGGGGAAGCCTCCGCAGGGGATTGGATAACGGCGGGCGGGCACAAAATAGACGGCAACAAGCCTGGCATCGCCCACCGTGATGCCGTTGGATGGATCAGGCCGGTCTCCGGGCTCATGAGCGGCGTGGTGCCTGGCTGCGCGCCTTCCCATGTCATCCGACACAGTGGCCTGTACGCAGCGTTGACTCATTTACCGTTGCGGGGGCAGCGCCGGGTTCGTGTGCACTCACCGGCTTCCCTGTTTCACTCTGTCGAACGCGGTCACAGAGCACCTGAAACAAGCGGCGAAGGTTAGAGGGTTGGGGGTGGAGCGTCAATTAAAGCCGCCATGGCTCGTGCACGGAACATTGGCCACGATCAATAAAGTGACGTCAATCTTGTGCCACGCTACGGCAAGTGATATCAAATAGGCATCACGACCCGATATCACAAGAACAAGAGGGCAAAAACATGCAAGGCATGCTCATCAGCAATCCAAAGCTGGAATTCCTGCGCCCGCTGCTGGAACGCTGGTTTGATTGTATCGACCGCTACAACGCCGTGCGCGGCGATAACGACACGCCCTACTGGTTCGATGAACGGGCCAACCTTGGCTTGCTGTCGGCCGCTGCCTGGATGGCCGAAATGGTCACGCTGCAGAACGCCCCGACCCGCAAGCAGAACGAAGAACGCGAACGTAACGTCAGCGCCGACCTGTTCATCGCCAGCACGGAGGAACGCGCCTTCATCCAGGCCACCCAACGCTGGCCCAAGGTCAACAACCTGAACCTGACCCAACCGCTGCTCGAAGCCACCAGCGATGCCAAGCGCATCAGCTACGCCAGCGACCTGAAGCTGGGCTGCCTGTTCGTCTCGCCGCAAAAAGCCCAGCAAAGCGCCACGCCCGAAGAGCTGCAGGACATGATCGACGACCTGCAGAAAGAAAATACCTGCGCCGTGGCCTGGTACTTCCCTTACGCCTATCGCAAATTGCGCAACGAAGCCGGGCAGTACCATCCTGGTATCGCGGTGCTGTTCAAGCAGGCCCATGGTTGATTCGTTCAGCAAGAAACCGCGAGGTGACCTCATGTGGGAGCGAGCTTGCTCGCGATAGCGGTGTGCCAGTCAACATCAACACAGGCTGATGCACCGCCATCGCGAGCAAGCTCGCTCCCACAGTGGATTTTCAGCAATCACAAAATCACAGGGACCTGGCTGGCGGGATGGCCTACCCACAGTTGAACCATCGCGCGTCTACGCTCCTCTATGAATAACCACATGCATTCATAGGGACGCCAGCATGCTCAAGCCACCTCACCTTCTGATCGTCGCCCTTGCCGCCGGGCTTGTCGCTTGTGGCGAATCGTCCACCTTGCAAGTCTCCGACGGCACTGGCCCTGCACCGAAACTGCCCGAACCGAACAAGACCCTGATCCCCACCGTCAACATCGCCGAAGCCATCGGCTGGCCGCAAGGCGCCAAGCCAACCCCGGCCCAAGGCCTGCAAGTGGGCGCCTTCGCGGAAGGGCTGGACCATCCGCGCTGGCTCTATGTGTTGCCCAATGGCGATGTGCTGGTGGCCGAAACCAATGCCCCGCCCAAGCCGGACGATTCCAAGGGCATCCGTGGGTGGGTGATGAAAAAAGTCATGGGCCGCGCCGGTGCCGGGGTGCCCAGCCCCAATCGCATCACGCTGTTACGCGACGCCAACCACGACGGCATCGCCGAAACCCGTACGGTGTTCCTGGAAAACCTCAACTCACCGTTCGGCATGACCGTGGTGGGCAATGACCTGTACGTGGCCGATACCGACCGGTTGATTCGCTTCCCCTACAAAGAGGGTGACACGCAAATCAATGCACAGCCAACCAAGGTCGTCGATCTACCCGGCGGCACCCTCAACCACCATTGGACTAAAAATGTGATTGCCAGCCGCGACGGCAGCAAGCTGTACGTCACCACTGGCTCAAACAGCAACGTCGGGGAAAATGGCATGGAGGCCGAGGAAGGGCGCGCCGCCATTTGGGAAGTGGACCGTGCCAGCGGCAAGCACCGGATTTTCGCCTCAGGCCTGCGCAACCCCAACGGCCCGGCTTGGGAACCGCGCAGTGGTGCGCTCTGGACGGCGGTGAACGAGCGGGACGAGATCGGCAGCGATCTGGTGCCGGACTACATCACCTCGGTCAAGGACGGCGCCTTTTATGGCTGGCCTTATAGCTATTACGGGCAAAACGTCGATGCCCGGGTCGAACCGCAGAACCCTGCCCTGGTGGCGAAGGCCATCGCCCCGGACTACGCCGTCGGACCGCACACGGCCTCATTGGGCCTGACCTTCGCTGAGGGCAGCACCCTGCCCGCCCCGTTTACCGAAGGGGCTTTCATCGGCCAGCACGGTTCCTGGAACCGTAAGCCCCACAGTGGCTATAAAGTGATTTTCGTACCGTTCAACGACGGCAAACCGGTGGGACAACCGGTGGATGTGCTGACTGGTTTCTTGGACGCCGACGAAAAAGCCCAAGGCCGGCCAGTGGGCGTGGTGATCGACAAGCAGGGGGGGTTGTTGGTGGCTGATGATGTGGGGAACAAGATTTGGCGGGTGTCGAAAAAACAGGGCTGAAACCGATCCCCGTGGCGAGGGGGCTTGCTCCCCCGCCGTTGGGTAGCCACCGCATTAAGCGTGGGGCTGGAGCGCCACCCCGCGGGGGCGAGCTCGCGGCCCCCCCGAGCGCTCCTGCGGCGCAAAAACTCAATCGTCAGGGATTGCGCGCCAGGTGCTCCGGTTGCAGCACACGCTTGGCGCCCAGATAGGCCCTCTGCCAATAAGCCTTGGACAGGCTGTCGAGCTTGACCGTGCCGCCCGTGGCCGGCGCATGGACAAAGCGCCCTTCGCCGACATAGATCCCGGCGTGGCTGACCTGGGAACCACCATTGGTGGCGAAGAACACCAGGTCACCGCTCTGCAACGCGTCCTTACCCACTTCTGGCGCCCGCATGCTGATCATTTCCCGCGTGGACCGTGGCAAGGCAATGCCGGCGGCGTCGCGGTATACATAACCGATCAAGCCACTGCAATCGAAGCCCGAATCCGGCGTGTTGCCGCCCCAACGATAAGGCGTGCCCACCAGGCCCAGGGCCCGGAACAATACATCTTCAGCCGCTGGGGAAAAGGTTTGCGCGGGAGCAAAGACCACCGGTGCCCGCACGGGTGCTGGCGGCGGGGTACGGCTGGCACATGCACTGAGCAGTGCGGCGAGGAAAATGAGCGCGAGGCGGGCCGACGTCGACATATGCAGAACAATCCTGATCTGGATGCGGCTTTTCTGCCGTGGGCATGAAAACAAATCCGCCTGCGGAGTACGCAGGCGGATTGCCATCAATCAATGATCAAGGATTCTAGCGGCTATATGGCAAACTTCAAGTAAGACTTTAAGTTTGCCTTACAAACTGTGTGCTTACTTGCGAGCAGTGACCACAGTCGGTGCCATGGCGAGGGCGCGCTTGGCTTCGATGAAGGTCTTGTTCCAGTAGCTGTCGCCCAGGCTGTCGATCCGCACGCCACCGCTGCGGCGGCTGCTGGAATGGATGAACTGGTTGTCACCCAGGTAGATACCGGCATGGCTGACGCGACCACGACGACCGTTGGTGCTGAAGAACAGCAGGTCACCGGGCTCCAGCTGGTTGCGTGCTACCAGGGGGGCGTTCACGTTGATCATTTCGCGAGTGGAACGCGGCAGGTTCATGCCGGCCTCCTCCCGGAACAGGTAACCGATGAAACCGCTGCAATCGAAGCCGGCTTCAGAGGTACCGCCAAAACGGTAGCGGGTACCGATCAACGACATGCCGCGTTCCAGGATACTGTCAGCCAGTACTGGAAGCTGGTAAGGCTTGCTGCCGGCGAAGGCTGCGAGTTCTTTGTCGGACGCCATTTCTTCCTGGCACGCAACGGAGGAAGACTGGGCAGTAACAGAGTTCTGGACCTGTGGCTGGGGCGCTTGCTGGGACACCGGAGTGTGGGCAGCGCAACCGAACAACAGGGTAACGAGTGCGAGAGGCACGAGGGGTGCGAAGCGATTTAGCATGGGCACGACCGTGGCTGAAGTAGTAAAGATGGCGAGACTATGCCTTCTATCAACCTCATTTGCAAATTCAATCGATGCAAATGTGACTTCTCGGTTTTACGTTTACATCTAAGCGCTTAAGCCCATTTTGAACGTCATGTGGCCTGCCGCCCAGCAGGACCGCGGGTTTCGCCATGCCCAAAGCAGGCCAAGAGCCACCATTCGGACCGGTTCTACCAGCCCAGGGTTTCTTTCAAAAAAGGAATAGTCAGCTTGCGCTGGGCCTGGAGCGAGGCCTGGTCGAGGCGTTCGAGCAGCTCGAACAATGCGCTCATGCTACGGGTGCCGCGGGTGAGGATGAAATGCCCGACTTCGTCGGTCAGGTGCAGGCCGCGACGGGAAGCGCGCAGCTGCAGGGCACGGAGTTTGTCTTCGTCGGACAGCGGGCGCATCTGGAAAATCAGCGCCAGGGTCAGACGTGACTTGAGGTCCGCCAGCTTCACCGGCAGCTCCCGAGGCGAGGTCGAGGCGGCGATCAGCAAGCGTCGACCGCTGTCGCGCAGTCGATTGAACAGATGGAACAGCGCCTCTTCCCAGTCAGCCTTGCCGGCCACGGCCTGGAGATCGTCCAGGCACACCAGTTCGTACTGTTCAAGGTTGTCGAGGATTTCGACACCGCGATCAAGCAACTCGGCCAATGGCAGGTACACCGCCGGTTCACCCAGTTGCTCGAACCGCAGGCACGCGGCCTGCAACAGGTGCGTGCGCCCTACCCCGTCCTTGCCCCATAGATAGATCAGGCTTTCGGTCCAGCCGGCGTCGGCTTCGCAAAGCCGCTCGACATAGCCGAGTGCAGCGGCATTGGCGCCTGGGTAGTAATTGATAAAGGTGGCGTCATCACGCAGACGCACACCTAGGGGCAGCTGAATCGGTTTCATGCTGACTGAACAGTTCCTCGGGAACCGTTAGTGGCCTCTGTGTAAAGTGCGCAAAGTTTATACCCGTGACGCGGACCGCACAATGCGCCGGACCACGAGCAAAATCAAAGGTTTGCAGCGACAAGGGGCGGAGCGTCAGTTTCCCTGACGCTCCGCCCCGTGATTTGCCCTATAGGTCGGGGTCTTCGACGCCACTGTAGATATCTGAATCCTTGTACAGATCATGCATATGCCGCACCAGCACCATGATCACCGCCGCCACCGGTAGCGCCAGCAGGACCCCGGTGAAGCCGAACAACTCGCCCCCCGCCAGGATCGCAAAGATCACCGCCACCGGATGCAGGCCAATGCGGTCGCCCACCAACAGCGGCGTGAGTACCATGCCCTCCAAGGCCTGCCCGACCATGAACACCGCCACGATGCCAACCATCGGGTACAAGTCGCCGCCGAACTGGAACAACCCGGCGACCAATGCCGCGCCAATACCGATCACAAAGCCCATGTACGGGACGATGGCCGCCAGTCCGGCGATCAAGCCAATCAACAGTCCCAGTTCCAGTCCGACCAGCATCAGCCCTGCCGCATAGATGAAACCCAGGGCCACCATCACCAGCAGTTGCCCGCGCACGAACGCCCCCAGCACTTCATGGCATTCGCCGGTCAGGGTCATGATGCGTTCTTCGCGATGACGCGGCAGCAGGCTGCGAATCTTCGCCATCATCAAGTCCCAGTCCCGCAGCAGATAGAAGGCCACTACGGGAATCAGCACCAGGTTCGCCAGCCAGCCGATCAGCGCCAGGCTCGAAGCCGTGGCCTGGCTCAACACCACGCCGACAATGTCGGTGGTCTGGCCCATGTGCTCGCTGATAGCGGCCTTGACCTTGTCGAACTTCCAGAAGCCGTCGGCCAACCCCAGTTTCGATTGCACCCACGGCACCGCGCTGTGCTGCAACCAGTCGAGCATCTGCGGCGCCAATTCGTACAAGCGCAGCAGTTGCTTGGCGAGCATCGGGATCAGCACCAGCAACAAAGCGACCACGATCAAGGTGAACAATGCAAAGACCGTCACCACGCCCCATGTCCGCGACAGGCCGAGTTTTTCCAGGCGATCCACCACCGGGTCGAACAGGTAGGCCAACAGCAACGCAACCAGGAACGGCGTGAGGATCGGGTGCAGCAGATAGATAAACGCGAACAGCAGGGCGACCCCACCCCACCAGAACCAACGCCGCGTATCGCCCATGAACCACTCCTAGCTATATAAAGAAAGACAACCTACC
This sequence comes from Pseudomonas sp. CG7, assembly GCF_023701885.1. Taxonomy (NCBI): domain Bacteria; kingdom Pseudomonadati; phylum Pseudomonadota; class Gammaproteobacteria; order Pseudomonadales; family Pseudomonadaceae; genus Pseudomonas; species Pseudomonas sp. CG7. The sequence continues at coordinate 25,487 of NZ_JABAEE010000045.1, forward strand.
AGCGGAACCGCAAGTTGGCGGCCGGTGCAGGCGCAGGTGTTGCACCCGGAACCGAGCCATCGGCTGCGGGCGGCGCTTCAGGCACCGGCGCTACAGCCTCGCCTGCTGGAATTTCCTGCAATTTTGCCAGGGCCAATTGCGCCTTCAGTTGCTCGGCGCTGCCGTTGACCTTATAGACGATCCGCTCCCCTTCGACCCGCTGCAACTGCCCACCGAACGGTTCGAGCAAACGCCCCAGCGCCGCATAACGCTCCAGGTTCATGCCCTGCACTTCCAGCAGTTGCTCGGTGGCCACGCCCGGCTTGGCGACGAAACGCGGCGCCAGGCGCTGGCTCACCGCGAGCATGACCGCATCGGCCAGGGCCGCAGGATTTGCGCCCTGGGCGGTACCCTGTTCGCGCTGGTCTCCCAGCCACAGGCGCCAGGTGCCTTGCCACTGTCCGCCCTCCTCCTTGGCATGGACCGCCAGCAAGGCGTCCGTCGCGTAGCGCTCCGAAGCATCACGCAAAGGTGCCGGGTCGCTGCCGTCCAGGTTCGGCGCGGTGGCAACAATCTGCTCGCTCAAATCCGCCAGCGGCAGGTGCAGTGCCAGGCCCCGATGCTGCGCAGCACGCCGCAGCGGCGTGGCGCTGGCCTGGCCATCGCCCACCAGGCTGGAGCCTTCGGCCGAGTCGTTCAGCCACCAACCGAGGATCGACGGCCGGTTCGCGCTCCACAGCGACAAGCCTGCCGAGCGCAGTGCCCGGTCGGTGCTCGCCGGGTCGAAGTCCACCTTGAGGCTTTCCGGCGGGCCGGCGTCGTAGCCATATTGAAGAATGATCTGTTGCGGGTCCTGGCGGATGGCCGCCAACCCGGGATTCTGGGCCGCCTTGGCGTCGCCGGTCAGGCGCAGCACCAACGTATCCAGGGCGCGCAGCGTCGCCTGGTTGCGCTCCTCCGGCGTCTGGCTGGCGACCGGTTCGAGCACTTGATAAAGGCCATTGACGGTTTCGGCATGGCTCGCCAGGCTGATCAGCGACAAGCAGCCCACGGACAAGAATTTGAACAAACGCATGGAAGATTCCCGGACATAACGGCTGGAACAGGCCGTGTGAAGAAGATTGAGCATGGCTGTGACCACAGCACCCGGCAAAACATTCACACGCCCGGTGGAAGTTTCGCACGATCATCACCATAACCGGTTACCGCTACACCTTATACAGAGGCGTTGCGCAGTACCAATATAAGAAATATCGGATTTTTTCCGTGGATTATGTCCCTGCCCGTCGGCGCGAGGATGGCCGCTGCCCCTCAAGCCTGATAAAATCGCGCGCCTTCGCAGACCGGCAATGGCTGGGCTCCCGGAATAATTCGTACAACGGTTATTCAATGGCCCCGGCGTCGGTCGTTACCCAGAAATCCCCCCTAAAGGCCTGGATCATGAGCAAGCAACCCTCCCTGAGCTACAAGGTCGCCGGTGTAGACATCGACGCCGGTGAAGCATTGGTCGAACGCATCAAGAGCGTCGCCAAGCGCACTGCGCGTCCGGAAGTCATGGGCGGCCTGGGCGGTTTCGGCGCCCTCTGCGAGATCCCGGCCGGCTACAAGCAACCGGTCCTGGTCTCCGGCACCGATGGCGTCGGCACCAAGCTGCGCCTGGCTCTGAACCTGAACAAGCACGACAGCATCGGCATCGACCTGGTGGCCATGTGCGTGAACGACCTGGTGGTCTGCGGCGCCGAGCCGCTGTTCTTCCTTGACTACTACGCCACCGGCAAACTGAACGTCGACACCGCCGCCCAGGTCGTGACCGGCATCGGCGCCGGCTGCGAACTGTCCGGCTGCTCCCTGGTCGGCGGCGAACCCGCTGAAATGCCCGGCATGTACGAAGGCGAAGACTACGACCTGGCCGGCTTCTGCGTCGGCGTCGTGGAGAAAGCCGAGATCATCGACGGCTCGAAAGTCGCCGCCGGCGATGCCTTGCTCGCCCTGCCGTCCTCCGGCCCGCACTCCAACGGCTACTCGCTGATCCGCAAGATCATCGAAGTCTCGGGTGCCGACATTGAAAACACCCAGCTCGACGGCAAGCCGCTGGCCGACCTGCTGATGGCCCCGACCCGTATCTACGTCAAGCCGCTGCTCAAGCTGATCAAAGACACCGGCGCCGTCAAGGCCATGGCCCATATCACCGGCGGTGGCCTGCTGGACAACATCCCGCGCGTGCTGCCAAAAGGCGCCCAGGCCGTGGTCGCCGTGGCGAGCTGGACCCGCCCGGCCGTGTTCGACTGGCTGCAAGAGAAAGGCAACGTCGATGAAACCGAAATGCACCGCGTGCTGAACTGCGGCGTGGGCATGGTCATCTGCGTGGCCCAGGAGCACGTCGAGACCGCCCTGAACGTCCTGCGTGAAGCCGGCGAGCAGCCTTGGGTCATCGGCCAGATCGCCACCGCGGCGGAAGGCGCAGCACAGGTCGAGCTGCAAAACCTTAAGGCGCACTGATGTCCGCAACCTGTGACGTGGTGGTGCTGCTGTCCGGCACCGGCAGTAACTTGCAGGCCTTGATCGACAGCACGCGGGCCGGCGACAGCCCGGTCCGCATCCGCGCGGTGATTTCCAACCGCGCCGATGCCTACGGCCTGCAACGTGCCAAGGACGCAGGCATCGACACCCGCGTCCTGGATCACAAGGCGTTCGAGGGCCGCGAAGCCTTCGACGCCGCGCTGATCGAACAGATCGACACCTTCAATCCGCAACTGGTCGTACTCGCTGGTTTCATGCGCATCCTCAGCGCTGGCTTCGTGCGTCACTACCAGGGCCGCCTGTTCAATATCCACCCGTCGCTGCTGCCCAAATACAAAGGGTTACACACTCACCAGCGCGCGCTGGAGGCCGGAGACACTGAGCACGGCTGCTCTGTGCACTTCGTCACCGAGGAACTCGATGGCGGACCACTGGTCGTACAGGCAGTAATACCGGTAGAGTTGCACGACACGCCGCAAAGCCTGGCGCAACGGGTTCACGCCCGCGAGCACCAGATCTACCCGATGGCCGTGCGTTGGTTTGCCGAAGGAAGGCTGACCCTCGACGATCGCGGTGCCTCACTGGACGGCCAGTTGCTCGCCGCCAGCGGCCATTTGATTCGATACTAGGAGATTTTATGCGTCGCGCCCTGCTCTTCGCTTGCGCTCTGCTTGCCTTGCCCCTGGCACAGGCCGCAGACCTTCAACCGTTCTCCGCCAGCTACACCGCCGACTGGAAGCAGCTGCCCATGAGCGGCACTGCCGAGCGCAGCCTGACCAAGGAAGCCAACGGCACCTGGAAGCTGAGCTTCAAGGCTTCGATGATGATCGCCAGCCTGACCGAAGAAAGTACCCTGACCCTGGACAAGGACACCCTGCTGCCACAGTCCTACCACTTCGAACGCGGTGGCCTGGGCAAGGCCAAGAAGGCCGACCTGGACTTCGACTGGAACACCAAGATGGTCACCGGCACCGATCGCGGTGACGCAGTCAAGCTGCCGCTCAACCGTGGCATGGTCGACAAATCCACTTACCAGTTGGCCCTGCAGCATGACGTGGCCGCCGGCAAGAAAAGCATGAGCTACCAGGTCGTGGACGATGGCGAGATCGATACCTATGACTTCCGCGTCCTGGGCTCGGAGAAGGTCGACACCAAGGCCGGCCAGATCGATGCGATCAAGGTCGAGCGCGTGCGCGACCCGACACAAAGCAAGCGCATCACCGTGCTCTGGTTCGCCAAGGACTGGGACTACCTGCTGGTGCGCCTGCAACAGGTCGAGACCGACGGCAAGGAGTACAACATCATGCTCCAGGACGGTACGGTCAACGGCAAGGCTGTGAAGGGCAGCTGATCGACGACAATAACAACAAGCCCCGCCGATGCGGGGCTTTTTATTTGCCAAGACTTCATGACCACCCAATGACCCTGTGGGAGCGAGCTTGCTCGCGATAGCGCCGGATCAGCCAACTCCACTATCAACTGACACACTGCTATCGCGAGCAAGCTCGCTCCCACAGGTTTTATTTGCGCTCACGCCTGGCAACATGAAACCTTCTTCATGAACGCCACCTGCGACCGAATGCCGCGCACCGCCAGGCCTGCAGGATTGTTGCACTTCCCATGAAATCTTCTTAACGAACCGGGGCATTTACTTAGCACGCTATCCAAACCTATAACAAAGTCCTGCACACGCCTTGCTGCAGATAACAGAGATTGGAGCTTGCAAGATGACTGTGAAAGTAACTGAACGCGACGACGCCCACATGTCCCACGAAGGCATTGCCGCCGGTATCCGGATCTGGGACGTGCATCAACAGGATTTGCTGGTAGGGATGTTCCATTCCGAGACGGACGCCCATAGCTACAGGGCTGAGCTGGAGCGCGAGGAGCGGCAGCGTTCGCGGGAGACCGCGCAATCCTAAAAGCAACACATTCCCTAATGTGGGAGCGAGCCTGCTCGCGAAAGCGGTACATCAGTCAAACAATATTGGCTGATACACCGCCTTCGCGAGCAGGCTCGCTCCCACAGGTTTTCCACAGGTCTTGCGATCAGTTCAGCCTTACCACATCAAATCATCAGGAATCTGATACGCCGCGTACGGATCATCGGCATCCACTTCTTCGGTCTGGGTGTTGAGCTGGACAATGCGCTTGGGGTCGCGCTCCTGGATTTTCAGGGCGGCCTCGCGCGGGATCACTTCGTAGCCACCGGCGTGGTGGACGATCGCCAGGGAGCCACTGCTCAACTTGTTGCGCATCAACGTATTGACCGAGATGCGCTTGACCTTCTTGTCGTCGACGAAGTTGTAGTAGTCCTCGGTAGTCAGCTTCGGCAGGCGCGAGACTTCGATCAATTGCTTGATCTGCGCGGCCCGGGCCTTCTGCTCGACCTTTTCCTGCTGCTGCCGGTTGAGTTCCTGGTCGCGCTTGACCTTTTCGGCCATGGCTTCCTGCGCTGCGCGCTGCTGGGAATCATCCAGTTCGATCTGGCCTTTATGGGCCAGGCGTTGCTGCTTCTGTTTCTCTTTGCCGACCTGCTTGGCCTGCTTTTGGTTGACCAGCCCTGCTTTGAGCAACTGGTCGCGAAGGGAAAGGCTCATGGTGCTTACTCACTTAGGCAACGGCCTCAGCCACAGCTGGGCAAATTCTTTTCCTGACGTTTGGCTTCGCCCCACAAGGCGTCCAACTCTTCGAGGGTGCAATCTTCCATTGGGCGATGGGTGTCGCGCAATGCCTGTTCGATAAATCGGAAGCGTCGCTCGAATTTCCCGTTGGCGTCGCGCAGCGCGGTTTCCGGGTCGACCTTGAGGTGGCGCGCCAGGTTCACCACGCTGAACAGCAGATCGCCGATCTCGTCGCTGATGGCCACCGGATCGTTGTCAGCCATGGCTTCGAGCACTTCATCCAGTTCCTCCCGGACTTTGTCGAGCACCGGCAAGGGCCCCGGCCAATCGAAACCGACCTGGCCGGCACGCTTTTGCAACTTCGCCGAACGGGACAGCGCCGGCAGCGCCGACGGTACATCGTCGAGCAGCGACAATTGCTCGGGCGCCGTGGCCTTCTCAGCCCGTTCCTCTGCCTTGATTTCCTCCCAGCGCTGCTTGACCTGGTCTTCGTTCAGGCGCGGGATGTCCACGGGCGCATACAGGTCACCGGTAGGAAACACATGGGGATGACGGCGAATCAACTTGCGGGTGATGCTGTCGACCACGCCGGCGAATTCGAAGCGGTTTTCTTCCCGGGCCAACTGGCTGTAGTACACCACCTGGAACAACAGGTCGCCCAACTCCCCCTGCAAGTGATCGAAATCGCCGCGCTCGATCGCGTCGGCCACTTCGTAGGCTTCTTCCAGGGTATGGGGGACGATGGTGGCGTAGGTTTGCTTGATGTCCCACGGGCAGCCGTACTACGGGTCCCGCAGGCGATTCATCAGATGGAGCAGGTCTTCGAGGCTGTACATCAATTCATCCCATGACAAAAAACCCTGTGGGAGCGAGCTTGCTCGCGATTGCAGTGTGTCAGATCACCTTGATGCGCCTGATAAACCGCAATCGCGAGCAAGCTTGCTCCCACATTGTTGGACTGTGCCTGACCTTTAGCCCGGCGTCCGGTTACGCCGGGTCTCGATGATGTTCGGCAACTGGGAGATCCGCCCCAGCAACCGTCCCAGCGCATCCAGCCCCGGAATCTCGATGGTCAGGGACATCAGCGCGGTGTTGTCTTCCTTGTTCGAACGCGTGTTCACCGCCAGCACGTTGATCCGCTCGTTCAGCAACACCTGGGACACGTCACGCAGCAGACCGGATCGGTCGTAGGCGCGGATGACGATGTCCACCGGGTAGGTGAGCACCGGCTCCGGGCCCCAGCGGACCTGGATGATTCGCTCCGGCTCGCGACCGGCCAGTTGCAGCACCGAAGCGCAGTCCTGGCGGTGAATGCTCACGCCGCGCCCCTGGGTGATGTAGCCGACAATCGCATCCCCCGGCAATGGCTGGCAGCAACCGGCCATCTGGGTCATCAGGTTGCCCACGCCCTGGATCTGGATATCGCCGCGCTTGCCCGGCTTGTAGCCGGTGGCCTTGCGCGGGATCAGCTCCAATTGCTCGTTGCCCCGCTCCGGCTCCACCAGTTGCTGGGCCAGGTTGACCAACTGCGCCAGGCGCAGATCGCCAGCACCCAGCGCGGCAAACATGTCCTCGGCGGTCTTCATGTTGGCTTTTTCGGCCAGCTTGTCGAAATCCACCTGCGGCAGGCCCAGGCGACCGAGTTCACGCTCGAGCAGGGTCTTGCCGGCGGCGACGTTCTGGTCGCGGGCCTGCAATTTGAACCAGTGGACGATTTTCGCCCGCGCCCGGGATGTAGTGATGTACCCCAGGTTCGGGTTCAGCCAGTCGCGGCTCGGCGTACCGTGCTTGCTGGTGCTGATCTCGACCTGTTCACCGGTCTGCAGACTGTAGTTGAGCGGCACGATCCGCCCGTTGATCTTGGCGCCACGGCAGTTGTGGCCGATCTCGGTGTGGACGCGGTAGGCGAAGTCCAGCGGTGTCGCGCCCGTGGGCAGGTCGATGGCGTGGCCGTCGGGGGTGAAGATGTAGACCCGGTCCGGCTCGATGTCGACGCGCAGCTGTTCAGCCAGGCCACCGATGTCGCCCAGTTCCTCATGCCATTCGAGCACCTGGCGCAGCCAGGAGATTTTCTCTTCGTAGTGGGAGGACCCGGACTTGACGTCGGTGCCCTTGTATTTCCAGTGGGCGCAGACGCCCAGCTCGGCTTCCTCGTGCATGGCGTGGGTGCGGATCTGCACTTCCAGGACCTTGCCCTCGGGACCGATCACCGCGGTGTGCAGCGAGCGATAGCCGTTTTCCTTGGGGTTGGCGATGTAGTCGTCGAACTCCTTCGGAATGTGCCGCCACAAGGTGTGGACGATCCCCAGCGCGGTGTAGCAGTCGCGCATTTCCGGGACCAGTACGCGAACGGCGCGAACGTCATAGATCTGGCTGAATTCCAGGCCCTTGCGCTGCATTTTTCGCCAGATCGAGTAAATGTGCTTGGCCCGGCCACTGATGTCGGCTTCGACGCCGGTGGCCTGCAATTCTTCGCGCAACTGGGTCATCACGTCGGTGATGAAGCGCTCGCGATCCAGCCGCCGCTCATGCAACAGCTTGGCGATCTGTTTGTATTGATCGGGTTCCAGGTAGCGGAAGGACAGGTCCTCCAGCTCCCACTTGATGTGACCGATGCCGAGACGGTGGGCCAGGGGCGCATAGATGTCGAACCCCTCCCGGGCGACGCGATTGCGCTTTTCGTCATCGGCGGACTTCACCGCGCGGATCGCACAGGTGCGTTCGGCCAGCTTGATCAGCGCGACGCGCACGTCGTCGACCATCGCCACCAGCATCTTGCGCAGGTTTTCCACCTGGCCCTGGGTGCCCAGCACCATGGACTGGCGCGGGCTGAGGCTGGCACTGATGGCCGCCATGCGCAGCACGCCGTCGATCAACTTGGCCACCACGGTGCCGAAGCGCTGGCTGACCACCGGTAGCTGGATCTGCCCTTCGCGCACGCCGCGGTACAGCACCGCCGCTACCAGGGAGTCCTGGTCGAGCTTGAGGTCAGCGAGAATTTCGGCGATCTCCAGGCCCGTCTGGAAACTCGAGGTGCCTTCGGACCAGAGGTTCTTCGCCGCGTTGTGTTGCTGTTCCGCCTCGCGCGCAAACTCGCAGGCGGCCTTCAAGGCTTCGCGATCCAGTGCCATGTCGACGCTGACCGCATGATCGAGCCAAGCCTCGAGATTGATACTGCCGTCGGTGTTGATCGGCTGGTGTGCTCTCACCTGTACCATCTTTACTTACCTTCCCTACGACGCAGATTCAATGCGTCAACTTCGCTGACCTTCGCTGTCCGTGTTTCCGCCCAGGGCTGTGGCGGGTTGGCACGAACGGGTCAGTCGGACAAGCCATCCTGGCTCGCTTCAAATAACGCCATGGCCTCGACATGCGCCGTTTGAGGAAACATATCGAGAATCCCGGCACGTTTTAACCGGTAGCCCTGCTTGATCAGTTCGACCGTATCCCGGGCCAAAGTTGCCGGGTTGCACGATACATAAACCAACCGTTTGGCCCCCAGGGACGACAGCTTGCGCACCACCTCGAAAGCACCGTCACGGGGTGGGTCCAAGAGTACCGCAGAAAAGCCTTCGCCGATCCATTCGGCATCCGCCAGAGGCTGGGATAAATCGGCCTGAAAAAAGGCAGTGTTATTCAAATTGTTGCTGACGGCATTGGCCGCCGCGCGGTCCACCATGGTTTGCACGCCTTCGACAGCCACCACCTGGCGCACGTTCTTGGCCAGCGGCAAGGCAAAGTTGCCCAAGCCGCAGAACAGATCCAGCACCCGCTCCTCGGGGCGGGGCGCCAACCATTGCAACGCTTGGGCGATCATCGCCTCGTTGACGCCGGCGTTCACCTGGATGAAATCCCCGGGCCGGTACGCCAGCTCAAGGTCCCAGGCATCCAGGCGAAACCCCAGCGCCTGTCCGGGTTCGACCGGTTGCGGCTCACCTTCACCGTGCAGCCACAACTGGGCCTCATGAAACGCGCAGAAATCCTTGAGGATCGTCAGGTCGGCCTCCGACAGCGGCGCCATATGGCGCAGCAATACCGCGAGGGACGAACCGGCGAACAATTCCACATGCCCCAGCGCCTGGGGTTTGCTCAAGCGTCGCAGCATCTCCGGCAGGCGGCTCATGATCGGCTGCAAGGGCTGTACCAGCACCGGGCAATCACCGATGGCGACAATGTCCTGGCTTGCGACGGCGCGGAACCCCACTTCGAGCTTTTTCGCTTTCTGGTCCCAACGCACCGCCGCCCGGGCGCGACGTCGGTAACCGAATTCAGGCCCGCTCAACGGCGCGGCCCATTCTTGCGGCTCAACCCCAGCCACGCGCGACAACTGCTCGGCGAGCATGCGCTGTTTCAGGGCGAGTTGTTCGTCATGGGGCAAATGCTGGACGCTGCATCCGCCGCAACGACCGGCATGGACACACGGCGCTGGGCGGCGCAGTTCACTGGGCAGGAACACACGCTCGGTGCGCGCCTCGACCACTTTGCCATGGGCACCGAGCACCCGCGCCTCGACCTCTTCACCGGCCAGGGCACCGATGACGAACCAGGTCCGCCCGTCGACAAACGCAATGCCCCGGCCATCGTTGGCCAGGCGCTCAATGGTCAAGCGCTGCTTTTTACCGGTGGGCACTTGCGGGGCCCGGCTTCCGCCGCTGGGCTGGAAGCGCAGGCCTCTCTCTTGCTTGGCCATCAGTTGGGCGCGTCGAAAATGCCGGTCGACAGGTAACGGTCGCCACGGTCACAGATAATCGCGACGATCACCGCATGCTCCACTTCCTTGGACAGGCGCAGCATCCCCGCCACGGCACCGCCCGAAGACACGCCGCAGAAGATGCCTTCTTCACGCGCCAGGCGACGGGTCACATCCTCGGCTTCGCTCTGGGCCATGTCGATGATGCGGTCCACGCGGTCGGCCTGGTAGATCTTCGGCAGATACTCTTCGGGCCAGCGACGAATGCCCGGTATGGCCGAGCCTTCCATCGGCTGCAGGCCGATGATCTGCACGTTCGGATTCTGTTCTTTCAGGTAGCGCGAGGTGCCCATGATGGTGCCGGTGGTGCCCATCGAGCTGACGAAATGGGTGATCGTGCCGTCGGTCTGGCGCCAGATCTCAGGGCCAGTGGTGGTGTAGTGGGCCTCGGGATTGTCGCCGTTGGCGAACTGATCCAACACCTTGCCACGCCCCTCGGCCTGCATGCGCTCGGCCAGGTCCCGGGCGCCTTCCATGCCCTCCTCCTGAGTCACCAGGATCAACTCGGCGCCATAGGCCGTCATCGCCGCCTTGCGCTCGGCGCTGGAGTTATCGGGCATGATCAGGATCATCTTGTAACCCTTGATCGCCGCCGCCATCGCCAAGGCAATCCCGGTATTGCCGGAAGTCGCCTCGATCAGCGTATCGCCAGGCCGGATCTGCCCGCGCAATTCACCACGGGTGATCATCGACAACGCCGGCCGGTCCTTGACCGAGCCCGCCGGGTTGTTCCCTTCGAGCTTGAGCAAAAGCGTATTGGTGGTCTCGCCGGGCAAGCGCTGCAAGCGGACCAGCGGAGTGTTGCCGACGCAATCGGCGATGGTGGGGTACTGCAAAGTCATGGCGTATTCGCAATCCGGGCTGCGGGGGCGCCTATCATACCGGCAAACCCGGCAAGGCCATATCACGCAAAGTAAGGGGGTTATGGCTTATGGGAATAAGCGAGGCGTGTGCTGCTTTGCGGGGGAGCTTGATCACTCGCCACCGGATCCTCGCGCGCGCGGAATGCTCAGGCTCGTGGAGTCGATTCGGTACACCACGCAGTCCTTTTCCTACAGACCCTAGCGCTCAAATCGCCGATGCATTCTGTTGTAAGCATCGTCTGTAAGCACTCCTCCTGCCTGTTTGTGGGCTCTTTCCTTTTGTATTGATGACCAAGCAGTCAGGAGTATCTGGCTTTGCTCCGTGTTCTCTAAGTTGTACCGCTAAACGTATTAGTAGATGTGAGCAATAACGATGGTCGACGCGAAACAAAAGGATCCACAACCCAGCACCCGGCGCGCTTGCGGGCAACGCTTGCGCAACCTATTGGAAGAGTACGGCATCTCTCCCTCAGGGTTTGCCAAGGTGCTCGGTATCAGCCCGCAATGCCTGACGAACTGGAGCACGCGGGGTATACCTCGACAGCGGGTGGAGCCATTGGCACGGTTGCTGAGTGTCAGTGAAGTGTGGCTGGTGACTGGGGAGGGTGAGCGGGCAGGAGACAGGCGTCGGGAGGTAGAACAGAATCAAACGGGTTTCCAGGGTTGAGCCTGGCGATGCACAGCGGACACGAATTTTCCAAAGATCACCCGCCCGCAAATCGCTACACTGCGCAGGTGGTGCGCGCCGGATGCGCGCACAGTTCAATCAGACCGCTGGATGCAGGAGACAAGTGTGCTCAAGAAACTGGGAATCAAAGGCCGTGTGCTGTTGCTGACCCTGTTGCCGACCAGCCTGATGGCGCTGGTCCTGGGCGGCTATTTCACTTGGATGCAGCAAGCGGACCTGCATGCCCAGTTGCTGCAACGGGGCGAGATGATCGCCGAACAGTTGGCCCCGCTGGTCGCTCCGGCCATGAGCCGCCAGGACATCGATCTGCTGGAGCGCGTCGCCACCCAGTCCCTCGAGCAGGCGGACGTGCGCGCCGTGACCTTCCTCGCCCCTGACCGCGCGCCGCTGGCCCATGCCGGCCCGACCATGCTCAACCGGGCGCCGGAGGGCAACGGTGCGCAGTTGCTGCAACGCACCGGCAATGACGCCACGCGCTACCTGCTGCCGGTATTCGGCAAGCACCGCAACCTGGCGGGCGAGCTGATCCCCGAAGAGGCCGACCGCCTGCTGGGCTGGGTCGAGCTGGAGTTGTCCCACAGCGGCATGTTGCTGCGCGGTTATCGCAGCCTGTTCGCCAGCCTGTTGCTGATCGGCGCCGGCCTGTGCCTGACCGCGCTGCTGGCCTTGCGCATGGGCCGCACGATCAACCGTCCGCTGAGCCAGATCAAGCAAGCCGTGGCGCAACTCAAGGACGGCCACCTGGAAACGCGCCTGCCACCACTGGGCAGCCAGGAGCTGGATGAGTTGGCCTCGGGCATCAACCGCATGGCCAGCACCTTGCAGAACGCCCAGGAAGAATTGCAGCACAGCATCGACCAGGCCACCGAAGACGTGCGCCAGAACCTGGAAACCATCGAGATCCAAAACATCGAGCTGGACCTGGCCCGTAAGGAAGCGCTGGAAGCGAGCCGGATCAAATCCGAGTTCCTGGCGAACATGAGCCATGAAATCCGCACACCGCTCAACGGCATCCTTGGTTTTACCCACCTGTTGCAGAAAAGCGAACTGACCCCGCGCCAGCTCGACTACCTGGGCACCATCGAGAAATCCGCCGACAGCCTGCTGGGGATCATCAACGAGATCCTCGACTTCTCGAAGATCGAGGCCGGCAAGCTGGTGCTCGACAACATTCCGTTCAACCTGCGGGACCTGCTGCAGGACACCCTGACCATCCTCGCCCCCGCAGCTCACGCCAAGCAGTTGGAACTGGTGAGCCTGGTCTACCGGGACACGCCACTGTCGTTGGTGGGCGATCCGCTGCGCCTCAAGCAGATCCTCACCAACCTGGTGAGCAACGCCATCAAGTTCACCCGCGAGGGCACCATCGTCGCCCGGGCCATGCTCGAGGACGAGCACGAAGACAGCGTGCAGTTGCGCATCAGCATCCAGGACACCGGCATCGGCCTGTCCAGCCAGGACGTGCGGGCACTGTTCCAAGCGTTCAGCCAGGCAGACAACTCACTGTCGCGGCAACCGGGTGGCACCGGGCTGGGGCTGGTGATTTCCAAGCGCCTGGTGGAACAAATGGGTGGCGAGATCGGCGTTGACAGCACACCGGGCGAAGGTTCGGAGTTCTGGATCAGCCTGCGCCTGCCCAAGACCCGTGACGATGCCGAGGACCTGCCGGGCCCGCCATTGCTGGGCCGGCGCGTGGCGGTGTTGGAGAATCATGAACTGGCCCGCCAGGCCCTGCAGCACCAGCTCGAAGACTGCGGCCTGCAAGTGACGCCGTTCAACACCCTGGAGAGCCTGACCAACGGCATCACCGTCGCCCACCAGACCGACCAGGCGATCGATCTGGCCGTGCTGGGCATCACCAGCAACGACATGCCGCCGGAGCGCCTCAACCAGCACATCTGGGACCTTGAGCACCTGGGCTGCAAAGTGCTCGTGCTGTGCCCCACCACCGAACAGACCCTGTACCACCTCTCGGTGCCCAACCCTCACAGTCAGTTGCAGGCCAAGCCGGCCTGCACCCGCAAGTTGCGTCGTTCGCTGTCCGACCTCGTCAACCCGCGCCCGACCCGCAGCGAACCCAGCGAGCCGGTTTCCAGCCGCGCCCCGAAAGTGCTGTGCGTGGACGACAACCCGGCCAACCTGTTGCTGGTGCAGACCCTGCTCGAAGACATGGGCGCCAAGGTGCTGGCGGTGGAAAGCGGCTACGCGGCGGTCAAGGCCGTGCAGAAGGAAACTTTCGACCTAGTGTTGATGGACGTGCAGATGCCGGGCATGGACGGTCGCCAGAGCACCGAGGCGATCCGCCAGTGGGAAAGCGAGCGGCACTGCACGCCGCTGCCGATCGTCGCCCTCACCGCCCATGCCATGGCCAACGAAAAGCGCGCCCTGCTGCAAAGCGGTATGGACGACTACCTGACCAAACCCATCAGCGAACGGCAACTGGCCCAGGTGGTGCTCAAGTGGACCGGCCTGGCCCTGCGCAACCAGTCGCCGGAGCGCAGCAACGATGCCCAGGGTGCCAGCGAGCTGCTGGTGCTCGATCATGAAGAAGGCTTGCGCCTGGCCGCCGGCAAGGCCGACCTGGCGGCGGACATGCTGGCGATGCTGCTGGCGTCCCTGGAAGCCGACCGCGAAGCCATCCGCCAGGCCAGCGAGGCCAACGATCACAACGCCTTGATCGAACGGGTCCACCGCCTGCACGGCGCCACCCGCTACTGCGGCGTGCCGCAATTGCGTGCGGCCTGCCAGCGCAGCGAAACCCTGCTCAAGCAACAGGACCCCAAGGCCGCCGTCGCCTTGGAAGAGTTGGAGCGGGCCATCAATCGCCTGGCCAGCGAGGCGCGTATCAGTGCCTGATCCAGGGCAATATCCTTGGAACCGGAATCGCTGAAAATCCATGCTCCTACCCCGGACTGTAGGAGCTGCCGAGCGAAGCGAGGCTGCGATCTTTTGATCTTTCACTTGCAATTCAATGGTCAGCGCAAAGATCGCAGCCTCGTTGCACTCGACAGCTCCTACGGGCTTGTTTTTTCTGCCAGGAGGCCGCCATGCGCGTGATTTTTTTCAGCAGCCAGACCTACGACCGCGACAGTTTCACCCAGGCCTCGACACCCGCCGGCCTTCAGTTGCAGTTCCAGCCCGCCCGCCTGAACCTGGATACCGTGGCCCTGGCCGAACGGCATGACGTGGTGTGCGCCTTCATCAACGATGACCTCAGCGCCCCGGTGCTGGAGCGGCTGGCCGCAGGCGGCACGCGACTGATCGCCCTGCGCTCGGCCGGCTACAACCACGTCGACCTGCTCGCCGCCAAGCGCCTGGGCTTGAGCATCGTCCGGGTCCCGGCCTATTCGCCTCACGCCGTGGCCGAACATGCCGTGGCGTTGATCATGGCCCTCAATCGTTGCCTGCACCGCGCCTACAACCGCACCCGGGACGGCAATTTCAGTCTCCATGGGCTGACCGGCTTCGACCTGGTGGGCAAGACCGTCGGGGTGATCGGCACTGGGCAGATTGGCGCTACGTTCGCACGGATCATGGCCGGTTTCGGCTGCCAGTTGCTGGCCTACGACCCCTACCCCAACCCGCAGGTCGAAGCCTTGGGCGCCCGCTATTTGCCCTTGGACGAATTGCTGGCGCAAGCACAGATCATCAGCCTGCACTGCCCACTGAACGAACAGAGCCGACACCTGATCAACGCCCGAACGCTGGCCGCGATGCAACGCGGCGCCATGCTGATCAACACCGGGCGCGGCGGCCTGGTGGACACACCGGCCCTGATCGCGGCCTTGAAAAGCGGCCAGTTGGGCTACCTGGGCCTGGATGTGTACGAGGAGGAGGCCCAGTTGTTTTTCAAGGACCGCTCAGACCTGCCTTTGCAGGATGACGTGCTGGCACGGCTGCTGACTTTTCCCAACGTGATCGTCACCGCCCACCAGGCGTTCCTGACCCATGAGGCGTTGGCCGCCATTGCCATGACCACCCTGGACAACATCGCCGCCTGGGCGGCTGGCACGCCACAAAACCTGGTAGACAGCTAACCCGAGCCAACACACCCCCTGTGGGAGCGAGCTTGCTCGCGATGGCGGCGGATCAGTCAGTATTCATGTTGACTGGCCCACCGCTATCGCGAGCAAGCTCGCTCCCACAGGGGATGGAGTTTCGTCGGCCCGATCTCCCGATGCCGCCATCGAGACCATCCCAACCCATGCCCCGTGCTAGCATGTCGCGCCTATTTGGAGGACCCATGGCCGAACACGATTTCCGCTACACCCTGATGAACCCGCAGCATACCTTGACCGAAGTCCGCGCCCTGGCGCCGGGCCGCTACCAGGTCACCGGCAATGGCGGTTCGATCCAGGCCAACGATGTGTTGCTCGTCACGCTCAAGGGCAGCAAGGACTTGTCCATGCGGCTGACCGTGGACACCGTGCGGCACCTGCTCAAGCCCATGGGCCAATGGACCGCCATGACCACCGGCCCGGTGTTCGGCGAACTGGCGATCCATACCTGGCAGGTCAACTGCGATAGCTGCGCCAAAGAATTGAGCTTCGAATTCGCCGTCGATGCCAAGCTTGGCGTCAAGGCCGAGAAGCCGGCCGCCACCGCACGAATCGCCGAGCTGGGCTGGACCACCGTGGGTGAAAAACACCTGTGCCCGAAATGCCAGGAAGCCGCCTGATGAAACGTTTGGCCCTCTCCGCGTCGATCGGCATGAGCCTGATGGGGTGTGCCGCTGAACCTGTGCAGTTGCAGCCTAACCGCAGCTACATCCTGGAGTGGATCGGCGAGCGGCCATTGATGGACTACAGCCACCTGACCATCACCCTTGGGGATGACGGCCGCGCCTACGGCAACGGCGGCTGCAACCACTGGTTCGCGCCCTACACCCTGGAAGGCCACCGCTTGAGCTTCGGCAAGATCGGCAGCACCCGCAAACTCTGCGCCCCGGCGGTGATGGAGCAGGAGACGCGCTTCTTGCAGGCCTTGGAAAAGGTCGAACGCTGGGACGTCTCGCCCATCGAGCAAATGCGCTTCTGGCCGGCCCAGGGCAAGCCGTTGCGGTGGTGGCTGGAGGAAGGCTGAGGCCTGAGCCTGCGCAGGGACATGGTTGACCCTGTGGCGAGGGAGCTTGCTCCCGCTGGGCTGCGCAGCGGCCCCCTCCATTCTGTCTGACACATCAACGTGACAGGTACATCTGGGGCCGCTTCGCGGCCCAGCGGGAGCAAGCTCCCTCGCCACAAAAGCTCCCTGTCACAAAGAACCTATATAACCAAACGCCCTATGTCAGTTGGGGATCACTTGAGTGCCTGCAACGCCTCAAGCTTGGCCATCACCCCCGCCGCCGTCTGCTCTCCCAGCAACTGTTCGCGCACCTTGCCCTGGTTGTCGATGATGTAGGTCACCGGCAACCCTTCGCTGCGAGGCAGGTCGAAGATCTCGGCCGGGTCTCGCGCCAGCACCGTGAAGCGAATCCCCATCTTGTCGCTGGCACTCTTGAGTTCTTCGCCCTGCACCTGGTCGAAGTTGACCCCGAACACACCGATGTTGCGCCCCTTGAGCTGTTCGGCGAGGGCATTGAACTCAGGGATCTCGGTGCGGCACGGCGCGCACCACTCCGCCCAGTAGTTGAGCACCAGCCATTGTTTGTCCAGCCGCTGGGAGGCGATAGCCTGGCCGTTCTGGTCCACCCCGTAGTCGTTTCCGCAACCGGCGAGCAACAGGATGCCCATGAATGTCAGTGCCGCCGTCAATCGCCTTGTCATCTGCCAATCCTTGTTTGAATGTGAACGCTGCTGCGACCCTTCGCCTCTCTAAGGTGCTAGGGACTTCGCGGCACAGTAGAATAGCCGCCACCTTACGCAAGATGCGACCCGCTCATGACCGATCAGACGCTTTATCACAACCCGCGCTGCTCGAAATCCCGCGGTGCGCTGGAACTGTTGCAGGCCCGCGGCCTGAACCCGACCGTGGTCCGCTACCTGGAAACTCCGCTCGACGCCGCGCAACTGGAACGCCTGCTGGCCAAGCTCGGCATCAGCGCCCGGCAGTTGCTGCGCACCGGCGAGGACGAATACAAGGACTTGAACCTGGCCGACGAAAGCCTGAGCCAGGACCAGTTGATCGCCGCCATCGCCGCCCACCCGAAACTCATGGAACGGCCGATCCTGGAAGCCGGTGATAAGGCCGTGATCGGCCGTCCGCCGGAAAAGATCCTGGAGATCCTGCCGTGACCACGCCGTATATCCTGGTGTTGTATTACAGCCGCAGCGGCTCCACCAACGAAATGGCCCGGCAGATCGCCCGTGGTGTCGAGCAGGCCGGGCTGGAGGCCAGGCTGCGTACGGTGCCGGCGATTTCCACCGAGTGCGAAGCGGTGTCCCCGGACATTCCGGAGCAAGGCCCGCTCTACGCCAGCCTCGATGACCTGAAGAACTGCGCCGGCCTGGCCCTGGGCAGCCCGACCCGGTTCGGCAACATGGCCGCGCCGCTCAAGTACTTTCTCGACGGCACCAGCAACCTGTGGCTGACCGGCGCGCTGGTGGGCAAGCCGGCCGGGGTTTTCACCTCCACGGCAAGCCTGCATGGCGGCCAGGAAACCACCCTGCTGTCGATGAT
The DNA here is from genome assembly GCF_023701885.1 of Pseudomonas sp. CG7. Lineage (NCBI taxonomy): Bacteria > Pseudomonadati > Pseudomonadota > Gammaproteobacteria > Pseudomonadales > Pseudomonadaceae > Pseudomonas > Pseudomonas sp. CG7. Next base: position 43,526 of record NZ_JABAEE010000045.1, read on the forward strand.
GTTGCCACTGCTGCACCACGGCATGCTGATCACCGGCCTGCCCTACAGCGAGTCGGCCCTGATCGACACCCAGGGCGGTGGTACGCCCTACGGCCCGAGCCATCACGCCGGGGCCGACGGGAAAAGTGGCTTGAACGAGCATGAAGTCGCCCTCTGCCGCGCCTTGGGTTCGCGCCTGGCGAAAACCGCCCTGTTGCTGGAGAACGGCCGTGGCTAAGAAGCCGAAGATATTGCCTGCGATCCAATGGCTGGAACCGCGCGTACGCCTGGCCCGCGTCCTCAGCCTGCTGTGCTTCTTCGGCCTGGTGGGGTTGCTCAGCGCGTATTACCTGCTGATCGCCGACCTGCACGGCGCCCGGCCCTGGGTGATTCTGCTGATCGAACTGGTGCCGCTGCTGATACTTGCACCCGGCATGCTCAGCGGCAGTGCCCGTGGACATTCGTGGATGTGCTTCGTGGTGAACCTGTATTTCATCAAGGGCGCATTGGCGGCCTATGACCCGAACCGGCAGCTGTTCGGCGTGCTGGAAATGGCGGCGAGCGTGGCCGTGTTCTGCTCGGCCTTGCTGTATGTGCGCTGGCGGTTTCAGTTGAATCGGCGGTTGGCTGGCGAAGGCGAACCCTCCGTTGCCTGATAGGCCGCCATCGCAAGCAAGCTCGCTCCCACACTGGATTTTTGAACGCTGAAAATCCCCTGTGGGAGCGAGCTTGCTCGCGATTGGCGCGACGCGGTCTCAATGATTCACTGTGTAAGCCAGCATCATCGATATCTGCGACATCGGCCGCCCACCGCTTTCTTCATGCCACTGGTTGAAGGCATTCTGCACCGTCGCCAGGTCCCGCAGGCTGGTGGGGACTTTTTCGATGATGTCCTGGGCGTTGAGCGCCGCCACCACGTCATAACTGGGCACGAAGGTGTCCTTGCCCATCATCCGCAAGAAGCGCGGCGCCGACAGGCCGCCCAATTGATGGCCGTGCTTCTTCAGGTAGGTCCACAGGCCAACGATATCGGTCACCGGCCAGTCGGCGACCAGCGCGCCGAAGCTGCCCTTTTCATGGGCCACGTCCAAGATCAACTGCGCGTTGCGCGGTACGCTCTTGAGCTTGCCCAGGTGGCGGATGATCCGCGCGTCCTGCATCAGCCGCTCCAGGTGTTCGGCGCTCATCAGCACGACTTTTTCCGGGTCGAACTTGAAGAACACTTCTTCGAAGGCCGGCCACTTGGCGTCCACCAGGCTGTGCTTGAGCCCGGCGCGGAACACTCGCAGCGCCATGGTCGAGAGGTAGCGGTCGTCGCTGATCTTGCGCAGTTGCGCCGGGGGCTTGGGAACAGGCAGGTGGGCTTCCAGTTCAGCCGCCGAACCGAAGCGGTTCAGCCAGTACTCGTGCAGCCACTTGTAATCGCGCATGCCCTCTCCTGGGTTAAAAAATGAAAACGGCGCTCGCAAGCGCCGTGAATAGACGTCGCTGCGACCGTCAGAGGTTCACCACATTGACGAACCGCGGCGTGGCGTTTTCGTCGATGCGCAGGTTGGTGAAATCGAACAGGTTGCGGTCCGCCAGTTGCGACGGAATGACGTTCTGCAAGCCGCGGAAAATGCTCTCGGTGCGGCCCGGGGTCTTGCGTTCCCATTCCTGGAGCATTTCCTTGACCACCTGGCGTTGCAGGTTTTCCTGGGAGCCGCACAGGTTGCAGGGGATGATCGGGAACTGCTTGAAATCCGAATAGGCCTGGATGTCTTTCTCGTTGCAATAGGCCAGCGGGCGAATGACCACGTTGCGCCCGTCATCGGCACGCAGCTTGGGCGGCATGGCCTTGAGCGAGCCGTTGTAGAACATGTTCAGGAAGAACGTCTCGACGATGTCGTCGCGGTGGTGCCCCAGCGCCATCTTGGTCGCACCGATCTCGTCGGCGAAGGTGTAGAGCGTGCCGCGGCGCAGGCGTGAGCACAGCGAACAGGTGGTCTTGCCTTCGGGAATCAGTTCCTTGACCACCGAATAGGTGTCTTTCTCGACGATGTGGTATTCCACGCCCAGCGACTCAAGGTAGGCCGGCAACACGTGCTCGGGGAACCCGGGCTGCTTCTGATCCATGTTCACCGCGACGATGTCGAACTTGATCGGCGCCACCTTCTGCAAATGCATCAGCACGTCGAGCAAGGTGTAGCTGTCCTTGCCGCCGGACAGGCAGACCATGACCTTGTCGCCGTCCTCGATCATGTTGAAATCGGCGACCGCCTCACCGGCCAGGCGGCGCAGGCGCTTTTGCAGTTTGTTCTGGTTGACCGTAAGAGTGCCCATGACGCGAAATCCGTGAGGTGTGACGAAAGGCCGGCATTTTACGCAAAAAATCCCCGCTGTGGCACGGCCCTTGTGGCGAGGGAGCTTGCTCCCGCTCGGCTGCGAAGCAGACGTCACCAGGACGGCCCCAGAGGGTCGCTTCGCAACCCAGCGGGAGCAAGCTCCCTCGCCACAGGGGAATCTGTTCGCCAGCGAAATTGTGCATACAGATCAAGCCGCGATTAACCGGTCCCGCTACAGCGCGATTTGCTCTAAGCCCCCCATCCCCCTCGGGGTAACTCCTTTCTATACTGCGGCATAAGGTCGCACACACTTACAGACCTTCACTTACCCGGCCACTTGGCCCGTAGGCGCTCCGTTGGGGGGCGATGGCAATAACAAAGGAGTGACTGACTATGATCCATCATGTCGTGGGGCTCTTTACCCACCCTGATCAAGAATGGAAAGAAATCCGTGGCGATCAGGAGGAAAGCATCAGCCACATGTACCTCACCCACACGCTGATCCTGGCGGCCATTCCCGCGGTTTCGGCGTTCATTGGCACCACGCAGGTGGGATGGGTCATCGGCAATCGTCCACCGGTCATGCTCACGCAGGAAAGCGCGCTGTGGATGACCATCATGTCGTACCTGGCCATGTTGGGCGGCGTGGCGGTCATGGGGGCCTTCATCCACTGGATGGCGCGCACCTATGACGCCAATCCGAGCCTGGCCCGTTGCGTTGCGTTCGCCACCTACACCGCGACCCCTTTGTTCATCGGCGGCCTCGCGGCGCTCTACCCGCACATGTGGCTGGGGATGATCGTTGGCACGGCAGCAATCTGCTACACGGTCTACCTGTTGTACGTCGGCTTGCCGACGTTCATGAACATTCCCCAGGACGAAGGTTTTCTGTTTTCCAGCTCGGTGCTCGCCGTCGGCCTGGTGGTGCTGGTGGCCATCATGGCGTTCACAGTGATCGTCTGGGGGCTGGGCGTCGGCCCGGTCTATACCAACTGACGTAGCGCCCTCCCATAAAAAAGCAGGATCTGCCGACACAGGCCGCCGCAAGGCGGCCTTCCTGTGTGCGAAACGACCATTGGGCACCTGGACGATTCGCAACGGCCGGCGCTTGCGGCATACTCGGGCTTCTGGAGACCCGTAAAGCATGCTCGAGCAACTCAATACCCGCGTCGAAGAGTGTTACCAACAAGCCGAAGCCTTTTTCAAACGTCCTTTCAAACGCCCGGTGGTCAGCTTCAAATTGCGCGGCCAGAAGGCCGGTGTCGCGCACCTGCATGAAAATCTGCTGCGCTTCAATCCTCAGTTGTACCGGGAAAATGCCGAGGACTTCCTCAAGCAGACCGTCGCCCACGAAGTCGCGCACCTGATCGCCCACCAACTGTTTGGCGACCGTATCCAAGCCCATGGCGAGGAATGGCAGCTGATCATGCGCGGGGTGTACGAACTGCCGCCCAACCGTTGCCACACCTACGAAATCAAACGCCGCAGCGTGACCCGCTATATCTATAAATGCCCTTGCGACGGCAGCGACTTTCCGTTCACGGCCCAGCGCCACAGCCTGGTGCGCCAGGGGCGGCGGTATTTGTGCCGCAGCTGTCGCGGTACCTTGGTGTTCAGTGGGGAGACTCGAGTCGAATAGCGATTTTTTGTAGTGCTTGGACTGGCCCCTTCGCGAGCAAGCTCGCTCCCACAGGGGTTTTGTGATCGCCGAAGATCCAATGTGGGAGCGAGCTTGCTCGCGAAGGGGGCCGGAGAGGCGCTACAAACCCCCCCCGCGCGTAAGCACCGGGTCGATCCGCTCAACACTGAACCCCAACGCCCCCAACACCTGATCCGTATGCGCCCCCAGCCTCGCCCCTATATGCCGAGGCTCGGGCAGCCCTTGGGAAAACTTCAATGGACAGGCCATCTGCGCCTGACTTGAACCCTCCCCACGGGGCACCTGTGTCACCAGTTCCCGAGCCTGTAGCTGCGGATGCCGCACGGCTTCTTCCAGGCTCAACACCGGCTCGACACACGCATCGATCCCGGCAAACAAACTGCACAGCTCGGCGAAATCGCGTTTCTCGAACTCGGCCTGCAACGCCTGCTTGAGGATGTGTTGCTGTTCAGGCTTGGGCGACAACCCCGTGGCCGCCAATTCCGGCCGCCCCAAAGCCTCGCACAACGCCTGCATAAAGGCCGGCTCCAGGCTGCCCACCGACATCCAGCGACCATCACGGGTGCGGTAATAATCATAGAAGCTGCCGCCGTTGAGCATCTGGTTCTCCCAACCCGGTTCCACGCCACAGGCCAGGTAACCGGCGCCGGCCATGGCGTTGAGGCTGAACACGCAGTCGGTCATGCTCACGTCCAGGTGCTGGCCCTGCCCGGTCTGCTGACGGGCGATGACTGCCGCTAGCAGCCCGATCACGCCGTGCAATGAACCACCGGCGATGTCCGCCGCCTGGATCCCCAGCGGCAACGGCCCGCTGCCGGCACGGCCGGTGTGGCTGGCCAGCCCCGCCAGGGCCAGGTAGTTGATGTCGTGACCGGCACGGTCCTTATAGGGGCCGGTCTGGCCGTAGCCGGTGATCGACACGTAGATCAGCCGCGGATTAATGGCCTTCAAGGTCTCGTAGCCCAGGCCCAGCCGCTCCATCACGCCGGGGCGAAACTGTTCCAGCAGGATGGCGTAGTCCCCCAGCAACTGCGTGACCACCTCCAACGCTTCCGGCTGCTTGAGGTCCAGGGCCAGGCTGCGCTTGTTGCGGTTGAGGTAGGCATGGCTGGCCGATACGCCTTGGTCATGGGGCGGCAGCACCCGCAGCAGGTCTTGGCGGGTCGGCGACTCGACGCGCAACACCTCGGCCCCCAAGTCCGCCAACAACAGCGAGGCGAACGGGCCGGGCAACAGCGTCGAGAAGTCCAGAACCTTGAGCGATGCCAGTGGACCTTGCATGGGCGATCTCCGAGAGGGTGATGGTGAAAGACTAGGCAGGGATGGAGGGTGGGGCAATCACCGGGGGCATCGTTCGGGCTGACCAATCCGCTCAGTCCGGGACCATTGTGGCGAGGGAGCTTGCTCCCGCTGGGTTGCGAAGCAACCCCAATATGTATCTGCCACCGCGTAGCTTCAGGTAATTCGCAGGGGGCCGCTGCGCAGCCCAGCGGGAGCAATCTCTGGCCACAGAAGCGCGCCAGCTTCAAAATCGAGAACCAATAAAAAACCCGCCGAAGCGGGTTTTTCATTGCAGCCTGAAGATTACTTCATAGCGCCTGGAGCAGAGGTTTCAGCCGCTGCAATCTGCGCCGCCGCGATCTGCTCGTCATCTTCACGGACGTCGGAGATACCACGACCACCGGAAGCCAGCTCGGTCTGCAACTGGTCTTCGTCCAGCTCCTTGACCCACTTGGCAACCACGATAGTGGCAACGGCGTTGCCCACCAGGTTGGTCAGGGCGCGGGCTTCGGACATGAAGCGGTCGATACCCAGGATCAGTGCCAGGCCAGCCACCGGCAAGGTGCCTACGGCCGACAGGGTCGCCGCCAGTACGATGAAGCCGCTACCGGTCACGCCAGCCGCACCTTTGGACGACAGCAACAGCACCAGCAGCAGGGTGATCTGGTGAGTCAGGTCCATCGGGGTGTCGGTGGCCTGGGCGATGAACACCGCAGCCATGGTCAGGTAGATCGACGTACCGTCGAGGTTGAACGAGTAGCCCGTCGGGATGACCAGGCCTACGACCGACTTCTTGGCACCCAGGCGCTCCATCTTGATCAGCATGCGCGGCAGGGCCGATTCCGAGGAGGCAGTACCCAGCACGATCAGCAGTTCTTCACGGATGTAGCGGATCAGCTTGACGACGCTGAAGCCGTGGGCGCGGCAGATGGCGCCCAGTACCACCAGCACGAACACCACGCAGGTGATGTAGAAGCAGATCATCAGCTGGCCCAGTTGCACCAGCGAACCGACACCGTAGGCGCCGATGGTGAAGGCCATGGCACCGAACGCACCGATAGGTGCCAGCTTCATGATCATGTTGATGATGATGAACATGACGTGGGCGAAGCGATCGATGAAGTCCAGGACCGGCTTGCCGTAGGCACCCAGGCGATGCAGGGCAAAACCGAAGAGCACCGAGAACATCAGCACTTGCAGGATGTCGCCGTTGGCGAACGCGCCCACGATGGTGTTCGGGATCACGTTGAGGATGAAGGCGATGATGCTCTGGTCTTTACTGGCATTGATGAAACCAGCGATCTTGCTGGTGTCCAGGGTCGACACGTCGATGTGCATGCCGGCGCCTGGTTGCACGACGTTGACCACGACCAGGCCGATCAGCAGGGCAATGGTGGAGACGATTTCAAAGTACAGCAGCGCGTAGCCGCCGGTCTTGCCCACCGATTTCATGTTCTGCATGCCGCCGATACCACTGACGACGGTACAGAAGATGATGGGAGCGATGACCATTTTGATCAGTTTGATGAACCCGTCGCCGAATGGCTTGAGGGCAACACCGGTCTGCGGGTAGAAGTGGCCGAGCAAAATGCCGATGGCAATGGCTACGATCACCTGGAAATACAGGGATTTGTACAGTGGCTGACGAGTCGTCATGGCAAACCTTCCTCAAGAGTCCCGCATGACGACTTCCACCTGTCGTCCACGGCACCTCAATTGCGAACCCTCCTGCACTGGAGGGATTTGTTTTGTTCGGCTGCACGCGGCAGCCCTGCAGGCTCTATCGCAAAGCCCGTGCCATTTTCTGGAAATGCCCTACATCCGTTATTACAGAAGGCGTTGTGGATTCCTCAGCGGTTAAACACGGCGGCAGAACATGGCGGATTTCCGCCAACAGGGTGTTTATCACTCCGGGATTTGGCGGATATCCGCCTTGTCCAACCTCGGCCCCCTGCTACCATCGCCCGCTTAACGGACGGATTTCTGCCATGCGCCAACGCACGATCGCCAGCCACTTCGCCCGCGCCGCCTTGGGCGGTGCGCGTCGGCAAGGCTTCGACTATTTGCCTTTGCTGCAACAGCTGGGCATCAGCCCCGAACTCTTGGATGAGCCGCGCGCGCGGATTGCGCCGGAGCAGTTCGCCCGCCTGTTGCAGGCCCTGTGGCTGGCAATGGAGGACGAATATTTGGGGTTCGGCCGGGCACCGAGTAAACCCGGGACGTTTGCGATGATGTGTCACGCGTTGATCCACTGTCGGACCCTGGGCAAGGCCCTGCAGCGCGGCTTGTTGTTCTATGGGTTATTCCCCGACGCCCCGCGCCTGACGCTGGAAACCGAAGGCGAACGCGTGCGGCTGGTACTGGACGATTCGACGCTGTGGGACCCGGATCACTTCCTGACCGAAAGCCTGCTGGTGGTCTGGCATCGCCTCGCCAGTTGGCTGATCGGCCAGCGGATCGGCCTGGAGCAGGTGACGTTCGGCTACACCAAGCCCGCCCACGCGGCTGAGTACGACTTGTTGTTCCCCTACCCATTGGCGTTCGACGCACCCGGCAGCAGCCTGTTGTTCCACAGCCGCTACCTGGACATGCCGCTGTTGCAGGACGAACGCACCCTCAAGCATTTCCTCGAACACTCCCCCGCCGACCTGCTGTCGCGCCCGGACGATGGCCACAGCCTCAGCAGCCAGCTGCGCCGCCTGCTCAGCCGCGACACGGCGCGCTGGCCCGACCTGGACACCGTCGCCGCCCATTTGCACATCAGCCCGCAGACCTTGCGCCGGCATCTGCGGGAAGAAGGCACCAGCTTCCAGGAACTCAAGGATCAACTGCGGCGGGATATCGCCATCTACCATCTGGGGCGTGCCGAGCTGTCGTTGCAGCAGATTGCCGAGGAGTTGGGTTTCTCCGAACCTTCGGCGTTTCACCGGGCGTTCAAGAAGTGGACGGGTGTGACGCCGGGGGCCTATCGGGAGTTGGAGAGCTGATTTTCTGGATTGGTTTTTTGTGGTGTGCTGGCTGGCCTCATCGCGAGCAAGCTCGCTCCCACAGGGGATTTGTGTGCGCCGAAAATCCAGTGTGGGAGCGAGCTTGCTCGCGATGAGGCCAGCAAACACACCGAAAATATTCCAGTCAAACCACCGGAAAGTGAATCCGGAACGCCGCCCCGCCCAGCTCTGAATCCCCCAGGGTCAAGCGGGCGCCGTAGCTGTCGATGATGTCCTTGACCACCGCCAGGCCAATGCCCTGCCCCGGATGCTGGCGATCCAGCCGCTCGCCACGCTGGAGAATCCGCGCCCGTTGATCCGGCGGCACGCCCGGCCCGTCGTCCTCGACACTCAACTCGGTGCCGCCGAGGGTCTGGTGCATGCTCACGCGCACCTCGCCCAGGCACAGCCGATAGGCGTTCTCCAGCAGGTTACCGAGCATTTCCAGCAAGGCACCCTGTTCGATCGGCACCTGGCAGTGCTCCGGCAGATCGAAGCTGACGGTGACCCGCTTGTCGCGATAGACCTTGTCCAAGGTGTCGCACAGGCTTTGCAGCACCGGGCGCAAGCGCACCTGATGACGCACCAGCCCGCTCTTACGCAAGCTGGCGCGCTGCAATTGGTAGCCGATCTGCTGGCTCATGCGCTCGATCTGGGTTTGCAGCACCCAGGCCTGGCCACGGTCCTCGGGGCGCCGGGCCATGTCTTCGCTGACGCCCTGCAACACCGCCAGCGGGGTTTTCAGGCTGTGGGCCAAGTCATCGAGGGAGTCGCGATAACGGCTGCGCTGTTCCCGCTCGCTATAAAGCAAGCGGTTGAGGGAGCCGGTCAGGCGCAACAGTTCCCGGGGGTGCTCGGTGCTGAGGCTTTCCCGGGCCCCGCTTTCGATTTCGTCCAGCTCCTGGCTCAGGCGCCGCAACGCCCGCAGGCCCCAGGTCAGGCCGATCCACAACAGCGCCAGCAACACCGCCAGGGCCGCGCCAAAGCCCAGGTAGAGATTGTCCCGCAGTCCCTGCAAGGTCACCTCGTAGTCGCGCACCGGTTGCAGGGTGACGATGCTGAACGCCGCGCTCTGGCCGCCGAGCAGCTTGATCTCGACGTCATAAACAAAAAACTCCTGGCCATTGCTCTCGCGAATGCGGGCGAACTGGTTGCCCTGGCCGTCATAACGCGGCGTGTAGTTGATGTTTTCTTCCTGGGTCGCTTTCGACCGCCAGACCAGCCGCCCCTCGCGATCATAGATGTAGCCCAGCAGGCGGGCGTCGGCGAGGTTGAAGCGTTCATCGGGCAACTGCGCCGGCATCTTCAAGCGGTTGTTTTCCACCCGGGCGGCGGAAATCAGCGTGGTCACGTCCGAGGCCAGGCGTTGCTCGATGGATTCTTGCAAGGCCAGGCTGAACGCCCCTTGCATGGCCGGCAACAAGGCTAGCATGAACAGCACCGCCAGGGTCATGGCGGCCAGCATCAGCCGCAGCCGAAGCGAACGAATCACTGGCAGCGCTCGTTGAACAGATAACCCAGGCCCCGCACGGTGTCGATTGGCTTGAAGCCGGCCGGGGCCTCCAGCTTACGGCGAAGGCGTCCTACCAGCACTTCGATGACATTGGGATCGCGCTCGCCGTCGTCGGGGTAAAGCTGCTCCATCAAGCGGTCCTTGGCCACCACCTGCTGGTGGTGACGCATCAGGTACTCGAGGATGCGGTATTCGTAGGCGGTCAACGCCAGCGGCTCCTCGTCGAGGGACGCCTGCTTGCGGTTGAGGTCCAGCAGCAACGGCCCGGCGACGATGGTCGACTGGGTGAAGCCGCTGGAGCGGCGCAACAGGGCGTTCAACCGAGCCTCCAGCTCTTCGAACTGGAACGGCTTGACCACGTAGTCGTCGGCACCGGCGGCCAGGCCTTCGACCTTGTCCTGCCAGTTGCCGCGGGCGGTCAGGATCAGGATCGGAAACGTCTTGTCCTGGGCGCGCAGCCGGCGGATCAGCTCCAGCCCGCTGATGCCGGGCAGGCCCAGGTCGATCACCGCCAGGTCATGGTTGAACTCCCGGGCCTGGTACAAGGCCTCTTCGGCATTGGCCACGGCCTGCACCACATGGCCGCTGTCGGTGAGCCGGGTTTGCAGGTGATGACGCAACAGCGCTTCGTCTTCGACGACCAGTAATTTCATGGAGCCTCTCCCCAGGCAAATCAAACAATCCGGCGCGGCGCACCTCAACGAAAGGCGCCGGATCGTCTTCGACCGATCCGGCTGGATTTCCTCACCGTGCCCTCGCCTGCTTAGAACGTGTAGTTGGCGGACAGGTAGGTCTGGGCGCTGCTGGTCAGGTCCAGCGAGCCAACCTTGGCGCCACCGTGCGGGCTCATCTCGGTGCGGGCGTTGCTGCGCAGGTAACGGTAACCCAGTTCAATCGAGGTGTTTAGCGAAATTTGTTGCAGCACGCCGCCCTGCAAGCCCACCGCGTAGCCGATGTCGCTGTCGCGACTGAAGCCAGGCGAATCCTGGGTCAGCTTGGTCAGGCCCGCCGTGCCGCCACCGAACAGTTTGGTGCTGCCGGTGACCGGATAGAACACATCGTAGCTGCCCAACAGGTTTTCCTGGCGCAACTTGATGCCGTTGTGGGTGCCAGAGACGTTGTCGTAGGTGGCGTAGTAGCGGCCCTGGTCGTTCTGCTTGCCCAGTCGCAGGCCATAAGTGGTGTCCTTGCCGATGATGCCGTCGGCGTTCGGGTGGTTCAGGGCGCTGTCCAAGGCGTCGGACATCTTCACCTTGTCGCTGGTCTGGCCCAGGGTCAGGCTGGCGATATTGTCATCGGCGTGGGCCATGGCGCTGGCGCCCAGCACGGTGAAAGCCAGCAGCAGTTTTTTCATAGCAGTCATGATCAAGTTCCTTTGCAGCGTGGATGTGTTGTGGAGTCGCCGTCACCTTAACCAGCGGTCCCTGAACACCCGTTGAACGTTCTCTGAACCGGCGCTGAATGAATCGGCTAATCTGTGCGGACCACTTTTTATAAGGAGATCCGTCATGCGCAGGCTGCTAGCTGTTGTACTTCTGGCCATGAGCGGTGTGAGCCACGCCGCCATCCAGACCCAGGAGATCCCCTACACCAGTGCCGACGGCACCCAGCTGATCGGTTATTACGCTTATGACGACGCCGTCAAAGGCCCGCGCCCAGGCGTGGTGGTGGTGCATGAATGGTGGGGGCTGAACGATTACGCCAAGCGCCGCGCCCGTGATCTCGCGGGCCTGGGCTACAGCGCCCTGGCCATCGACATGTACGGCGACGGCAAGAACACCGAGCACCCCAAGGACGCCATGGCCTTCATGCAGGCGGCGCTCAAGGACGGCAAGGCGGCCAGCGCCCGCTTCCAGGCCGGTCTCGACCTGCTGAAGAAACAGCCCCAGACCGATCCGGACAAACTCGCCGCCATTGGCTACTGCTTCGGCGGCAAAGTCGTGCTCGACGCGGCGCGCCAGGGTGTGCCGCTGGCCGGCGTGGTGAGCTTCCACGGTGCGCTGGTGACCAACCCCCCGGCCACGCCAGGCAGCGTCAAGGCCAAGGTGCTGGTGGAGCATGGTGCCCTGGACAGCATGGTTACCCAGGACAACGTGACCGCGTTCAAGAGCGAGATGGACAAGGCCGGTGCCGACTATAAATTCGTCAACCTCGAAGGCGCCAAGCACGGTTTCAGCAACCCCGACGCCGACCGCTTGAGCCACGGCGACCATGGCGGACCGGACATCGCCTACAACAAGGAAGCCGATGAGAAATCGTGGGCGGATATGCAGAAATTCTTCAAGAAACTCTTTGGCTGAGCACACTTCTTTCAGATGAAAAAATGATGTTTTTGTGCCGAGGGAGCTTGCTCCCGCTTGAGTGCGTAGCGCTCACAGATCTTTTGGGGCCGCTTCGCAGCCCAGCGGGAGCCAGGGGCCAGCCCGACAGGCCGGGCGGGGACCCACACCCCTGGGGGGGGC
>NZ_JABAEE010000046.1:0-54938 GCF_023701885.1 Pseudomonas sp. CG7
ACGGTCTGTACTGCGCGAACAGTCAGAATCGAGCCTTGTCCCTCCTCCTCCCTTCAAGTCCTACCATACAAGCGAGCTTGCTCGCGATGGCGGTGGGTCAGCCAACATTGATGTGTCGGATAGACCGTTATCGCGAGCAAGCTCGCTCCCACAGGGTTCGGTGTTGAGTCAGCCCGGCTTATTCACCCCACAGGGTCTTCACCCCATCAGCAGTCCCCAGCAACAGCACATCCGCCGGGCGAGCAGCGAACAAACCGTTGGTGACCACGCCGACGATGGCGTTGATCTGGCTTTCCAGTTCCACCGGGTTAGTGATCTGCAGGTTGTGCACATCCAGGATGATGTTGCCGTTATCGGTCAGCACGCCTTCGCGATACACCGGGTCCCCGCCCAGTTTCACCAGTTGGCGGGCCACATGGCTACGGGCCATGGGGATAACTTCCACCGGCAATGGGAACCCGCCGAGTACCGGCACCAGTTTGCTGGCGTCAGCAATGCAGATGAAGGTCTTGGCCACCGCCGCGACGATCTTCTCGCGGGTCAGGGCCGCGCCGCCGCCCTTGATCAGGTTCAGGTGCGCGTCGCTTTCATCGGCGCCGTCGATGTAGAACTCCAAGTCGCTGACGGTATTGAGTTCGTACACCGGGATCCCGTGGCCCTTGAGGCGCGCAGCGGTCGCTTCGGAGCTGGCGACTGCGCCATCGAACGCACCCTTGTGTTGCGCCAGCGCGTCGATGAAGCAATTGGCCGTGGAGCCGGTGCCGACCCCGACGACGCTCTTGTCATCCAGTTTCGGGAGGATGAGGTCGACGGCGGCCTGGGCCACGGCCTGTTTGAGTTGATCCTGGGTCATGCGGGCTCCGAAGGTGCCGAGAGAGAACGAAAGGCCGGCATTATAGGCGCCGAAAGGGCCCTGGTCATTGCCTGATTGGCACCGAGCCCGTGTGGCGAGGGAGCTTGCTCCCGCTCGGCTGCGAAGCAGTCGTGATTGATGTCTACCGCATATCGAAGGGGCCGCTGCGCGACCCAGCGGGAGCAAGCTCCCTCGCCACGGGGTTTCTGCGCTCAAAGTGCCTTAATCGTGTGGTCGCCCGGCCAAAAGCCGGGTTAGACTCCTTGGCCCTGCCCAACCCGCTCAGTGATGCTTTCCGATGCTTGAACAGTACGTCAAAAAGCTCCTCCCCTCGCGCGTTTACGACGTTGCCGTAGAAACCCCGCTGCAGGCCGCTCGCCAGCTCTCCGCGCGGCTGGGCAACAGCATCTTGCTCAAGCGTGAAGACTTGCAGCCAGTGTTCTCGTTCAAGATTCGCGGGGCCTACAACAAGCTGACCCAGCTCAGCGACGAAGAACGCGCACGCGGCGTGGTCACGGCTTCGGCGGGCAACCACGCCCAGGGCCTGGCCCTGGCGGCCAAGGTGCTGGGGGTCAAGGCCACCATCGTGATGCCCAAGACCACGCCGGAAATCAAGGTCGAAGGCGTGCGCTCCCGTGGCGGCAAAGTGGTCTTGCACGGTGACTCGTTTCCCGAAGCCCTGGCCTATTCGCTGCAACTGGTCGACGCAAAGGGCTACGTCTACATCCACCCGTATGACGATCCCCCCACCATTGCCGGGCAGGGCACCGTGGCGATGGAAATCCTGCGCCAGCATCCTGGGCGCCTGGCTGCGATTTTCGTCCCGGTGGGCGGTGGCGGGCTGATCGCCGGGATCGCGGCCTACGGGAAATACCTGCGCCCGGACATCAAGATCATCGGCGTCGAGCCGGACGACTCCAACTGCCTGCAAGCGGCCATGGCCGCGGGCGAGCGCGTGGTGCTGCCGACCGTGGGGCTGTTCGCCGACGGCGTTGCCGTGGCACAGATCGGCCAGCACACCTTTGATATCTGCAAGCACCACGTGGACGAAGTCATCACCGTCAGCACCGACGAGATCTGCGCCGCCATCAAGGATATCTACGACGATACCCGCTCGATCACCGAACCTGCCGGCGCACTGGGCGTGGCCGGGATCAAGAAATATGTCGAGTCACGGAACATCAGCGGCCAGACCCTGGTGGCGATCGACTCCGGCGCCAACGTCAACTTCGACCGCTTGCGCCATGTCGCCGAGCGCGCCGAGCTGGGCGAGGGCCGCGAAGCGATCATCGCCGTGACCATCCCCGAGAAGCCGGGCAGCTTCAAGGCGTTCTGCGACGCCGTGGGCAAGCGCCAGATCACCGAATTCAACTAGCGCTACAACACCGGCAGCGAAGCGCACATCTTCGTCGGCGGGCAGACCCACCCGGAAAACGACCCGCGCAGCGCGCTGATCGCCAGCCTCACCGAACAAGGCTTCCCGGTGCTGGACCTGACCGACAACGAACTGGCCAAGTTGCACATTCGCCACATGGTCGGCGGGCATGCGGCCCAAGTCATCGACGAAGTGGTGCTGCGCTTCGAATTCCCGGAACGTCCGGGGGCGCTGTTCAACTTCTTGAACAAGCGGGGTGGACGCTGGAATATCTCGATGTTCCACTACCGCAACCATGGCGCGGCGGATGGCCGTGTGGTCGCGGGGCTCCAAGTGCCCCACGATGAACGCCACCTGGTCCCGGCCGCCCTGGAAGAGATCGGCTACCCGTACTGGGATGAAAGCGATAACCCGGCCTATCAGTTGTTCCTGGGTTGATAAAGCCGGGCTAGGCTGTGAGCAAGACTTAAGGAAATCGAACCCATGGAAACATTGACCGCGCTGAAGATCGCCCACGGCATCGCCACTGTATTACTGCTGGCGGGTGCCCTGGGGCTGGCCATCTGGGTCTGGCGCACGCGCCACAACGGCGACGCCACGGCGGCGGCGCGCACGCTGCAACGTCCGCGGCTGTTCATCTGGCTGGTCATGATCCTGGCGCTGGCTAGCCTGCCATTCACCGGCTGGTGGATGGTTCATCAAATCGGCTGGCCACTGGGACAGACCTGGCTACTGGCTTCCAGCGTGCTGTACACCTTGGCGGCGCGGGCGGGGTTCTGGCTGCTGGTGCGGCTGAACACATTGCGCAGGGCGCCAGGCGGTAGCGGGAAGTTTACCTTTGCCCTGGCACTGTTCAGCGTCGTCTGCTTTGTCGCCATTGCGGGGTTGATGGGGGCCAAGCCGGTTTAAGGCTTTGGACCGCGTCGCTTTTATCGCGAGCAAGCTCGCTCCCACACTGGATTTGGGTTGTTCCCCCTGTGGGAGCGAGCTTGCTCGCGATAGCTATATCAGCCGCGCAACGAAATCACGGGCCAACCCCGCTTCTGGGCCTCAGCCCGAAGATTCGGATCCGGATCCACCGCCACCGGATGCGTCACCGCTTCCAGCAACGGCAAATCGTTCATCGAATCGCTATAAAAGTAGCTATCGTCGAGCGAGTACCCGGTTTCTTCCAGCCAACGGTTCAGCCGGGTCACCTTGCCCTCGCGGAAACACGGGATGTCGGTGCTGCGTCCGCTGTAGCGCCCGTCGACCATCTCGCACTCGGTGGCACTCAGGGTTTCGACCCCCAGGCGCTCGGCAATTGGCGCGGTAACGAAGCGGTTGGAGGCGGTGATGATGACCAGCTTGTCGCCGGCGTCACGGTGCTTTTTCAGCAGTTCGATGGCCTGGGGCAACACGATCGGCTCGATGCAGTCGCGCATGTAGTCCAAGTGCCACTGGGCCAGGATGTGCATTTCGGTACGGCCGAGGATTTCCAGGCAAAAGTTCAGGT
This sequence comes from Pseudomonas sp. CG7, assembly GCF_023701885.1. Lineage (NCBI taxonomy): Bacteria > Pseudomonadati > Pseudomonadota > Gammaproteobacteria > Pseudomonadales > Pseudomonadaceae > Pseudomonas > Pseudomonas sp. CG7. The sequence continues at coordinate 3,724 of NZ_JABAEE010000046.1, forward strand.
ACTCGGCATTGTCGAGCTTGCCGGCCAGGTAATCCTGATAGAACGCGGCGTTGCGCGCCTTATAGGTGACAGCGTCCAGAAAACCGCGCTCGCACAGGTAATCGCCCCACGCGTGGTCGCTGTCGCCGCCCAGCAATGTGTTGTCCAAGTCGAATAAAGCCAGCCGCATCGCAGTTACTCGCTGAAAAATCTAAAGAAAGGCGTCCAGAATACGGACTTTTCACAAGAGTGCACATAAGCTAGGGACGCTCGTTGCTGCTTTCACAACCTTTGTGGAACAATGCGGCGACATGCGTTTGCGAGGTTGTTGCCGTGATCGATCCCGATGGTTTCCGTCCCAATGTGGGGATCATTCTTACGAATGATGCTGGGCAGGTGCTATGGGCACGCCGTATCAATCAAGATGCCTGGCAGTTTCCCCAGGGTGGGATCAACCCCCAGGAGACGCCGGAAGAGGCCTTGTACCGCGAGTTGAATGAAGAAGTGGGGCTTGAGCGCGAAGATGTCGAAATACTCGCCTGCACCCGAGGCTGGTTGCGCTATCGTTTGCCGCAACGCCTGGTCAGGACGCACAGCCAACCGCTGTGCATCGGCCAGAAGCAGAAATGGTTTCTCCTGCGCCTGATCTCCAACGAGCAGCGGGTGCGGATGGATTTGACCGGTAAACCGGAGTTCGATGGCTGGCGCTGGGTCAGCTATTGGTATCCGTTGGGCCAGGTGGTGACATTCAAGCGCGAGGTGTACCGACGCGCCCTCAAAGAGCTTGCCCCGCGCCTGCTGACGCGCGACTGACGACGGAGTTCGACCCCGAGCCATGCTCAATACGCTGCGCAAGATCGTCCAGGAAGTTAACTCCGCCAAGGATCTCAAGGCGGCGTTGGGGATTATTGTATTGCGCGTCAAAGAGGCCATGGGCAGCCAGGTCTGCTCGGTCTACCTGCTGGACCCCGAGACCAATCGTTTCGTGCTGATGGCCACCGAGGGCTTGAACAAGCGCTCCATCGGCAAGGTGAGCATGGCGCCCAATGAACGCCTGGTCGGTCTGGTCGGCACGCGCGAAGAACCCCTGAACCTCGAAAACGCCGCGGATCACCCGCGCTACCGCTACTTTGCCGAAACGGGCGAAGAACGCTACGCGTCGTTCCTTGGCGCACCGATCATCCACCACCGCCGCGTCGTCGGCGTGTTGGTCATCCAGCAAAAAGAGCGCCGACAGTTCGACGAAGGTGAAGAAGCCTTCCTTGTAACCATGAGCGCGCAACTGGCCGGGGTTATCGCCCACGCCGAGGCCACTGGCTCGATCAGCGGCCTGGGGCGCCAGGGCAAGGGTATCCAGGAAGCGAAGTTCGTCGGTGTGCCGGGGTCACCGGGCGCGGCAGTGGGCACGGCGGTGGTCATGTTGCCGCCCGCCGCCCTCGACGTGGTGCCGGACAAAACCGGCGCCGACATCAATGCCGAGCTGGGCTTGTTCAAGACCCCCATCGAAGGCGTGCGGGCCGACATGCGGGCCCTGTCGGCCAAGCTGGCGACGCAGTTGCGCCCCGAAGAACGCGCACTGTTCGACGTCTACCTGATGATGCTCGACGATGCCTCCCTGGGCAGCGAAGTGACCACCGTCATCAAGACCGGCCAATGGGCCCAGGGTGCGCTGCGCCAGGTGGTGACCGACCACGTCAACCGTTTCGAATTGATGGACGACGCCTACCTGCGTGAGCGCGCCTCGGACGTCAAGGACCTTGGCCGTCGCTTGCTGGCGTACTTGCAGCAGGAGCGCCAGCAGACCCTGGTCTACCCCGACAACACCATCCTGGTCAGTGAAGAGCTGACCCCGGCCATGCTCGGCGAAGTGCCCGAAGGCAAGCTGGCGGGCCTGGTCTCGGTACTGGGTTCGGGCAACTCCCACGTGGCGATCCTGGCCCGGGCGATGGGCATTCCGACGGTGATGGGCCTGGTGGACCTGCCGTATTCCAAGGTCGACGGCATCCAGATGATCGTCGACGGCTACCACGGCGAGGTCTACACCAACCCCAGCGACGTGCTGCGCAAGCAGTTCGCCGATGTGGTGGAGGAAGAAAAGCAACTGTCCCTGGGCCTGGATGCGCTGCGGGACCTGCCGTGCATTACCCTCGATGGCCACCGCATGCCATTGTGGGTCAACACCGGCCTGCTGGCCGACGTCGCCCGGGCGCAAAAGCGTGGCGCCGAAGGTGTGGGGCTGTACCGCACCGAAGTGCCGTTCATGATCAACCAGCGCTTCCCCAGCGAAAAAGAACAGTTGGCGATCTACCGCGAACAACTGGCCGCGTTCCACCCACAACCGGTGACCATGCGCAGCCTGGACATCGGCGGCGACAAGTCCCTGTCCTACTTCCCGATCAAGGAAGACAACCCGTTCCTCGGCTGGCGCGGCATCCGCGTAACGCTCGACCACCCGGAAATCTTCCTGGTCCAGGCCCGCGCCATGCTCAAGGCCAGCGAAGGCCTGAACAACCTGCGCATCCTGTTGCCGATGATCTCCGGCACCCATGAACTGGAAGAAGCCCTGCACCTGATCCACCGGGCCTGGGGCGAAGTCCGCGACGAAGGCACCGACGTGCCGATGCCGCCGGTCGGCGTGATGATCGAAATTCCGGCCGCGGTGTACCAGACCAAGGAACTGGCGCGGCAGGTGGACTTCCTGTCGGTGGGTTCCAACGACCTGACCCAATACCTGCTGGCCGTGGACCGTAACAACCCACGGGTCGCCGACCTATACGACTATCTGCACCCGGCGGTGCTGCAAGCCTTGCAGAACGTGGTGCGTGACGCCCATGCCGAAGGCAAGCCGGTCAGTATCTGCGGCGAAATGGCCGGCGACCCGGCGGCCGCGGTGCTGCTGATGGCGATGGGGTTCGACAGTTTGTCGATGAACGCCACCAACCTGCCGAAAGTGAAGTGGATGCTGCGCCAGATCAACCTCAGCAAGGCCCAGGAACTGCTGGCGGAAGTGATGACCATCGACAACCCGCAAGTGATCCACAGCTCCTTGCAACTGGCGCTGAAGAACCTTGGGTTGGCGCGGAGGATCAATCCAGCTTCGAACAAGACCCTCTAGACAGTTCAGCGAGCATTTGTGGCGAGGGAGCATGCTCCCGCTGGGCTACGAAGTAGCCCCAAGGCTTTTTTGGGCGGGCTTCGCCCACCAGCGGGAGCAAGCTCCCTCGCCACAAGTGACTCTCATTCAAATGTGTAGCGCCACTTCCCCCAAATGCCCCCCATGGGGCCCGAAGCTGCGCTCGACCATCTGCCGCGTCCCATCGGCATGGACAATCAGCGCCGTACTCGCCCGCGTCCCATAAGCCGGGCTGGCGATGAACACACTCGACAACAATGCCTCGGTCGCCAGCCCGACGCCGGTGTCGGGCAGTTCAGCCACCGGCGCAGGTTGTGGATCGTTCAGCAACGCCAACAAGGCCTGGGGTTGCGGATCGTCCAGCACCTCCTCCAGCGCCAACCGGGCCTTGAGCAACTTGGGCCATGGCGTGTTCAGCCCAGCGTTCGACAGGCCATACACGCCCCTGGCCAATTGCTGTGGCCGGGTATCACGGGCGTTGTAGTGCCAGAGCTCGGCGCCATCGCCGAGCAGCAGGTTGAAGCCACCGTATTCGCCAGCACGGGGCACGACTTCGCTCAGGTAGTCGGCAATCGACAGATTCCCGGTGAGGAACCGCGCCACCAGCTCACCGCGGGACTTGAAGGCCGGCAATTGGCCTGGGTCGCGGATGTTGGTCAGCGCGGCAAAACGGCCCTCGGCGCCGATGCCGAGCCAAGTACCGCCGGCTTCAAGGTCGCGCCCTGCATGGACATGGGGCGCGTCAGGCCATTGGGCCAGGGGCAAGGTCGGCCGGGCGTAGAACTCGTCGCGGTTGGCCGCCACGACCAGCGGCTGGGCGTGGCCAGGGCGCCAGGCAAATACGATCAGGCACATCAGGTTGTCCTGTTAACAATGCCAATCCGTTAAAAGAATAAAGCCGAACACCACCTTTGTGGCGAGGGAGCTTGCTCCCGCTGGGCTACGAAGTAGCCCCAAAAGCCTTGTTGGGTGGGCTTCGCCCACCAGCGGGAGCAAGCTCCCTCGCCACAAAGGCTATTCGTCGCATCCCCACCACTCTACCCATACATCACTGACGCATCCATCGCCTTCAGTAGAGCCCAAGCCCCTCGATCCGTTACCATGCCGCTCTTATTTCGGGGATGGGCGGGGAGAGTCTGGTGGAATTTGTGCTCTATCTGCTACTCGGCGCCTGCGCCGGCGTGCTGGCCGGGTTGTTTGGTGTAGGGGGCGGGATCATCATCGTCCCGGTGCTGGTATTCAGTTTCACCCTGCAGGGCTTCGACCCGCAGGTGTTGACGCACCTGGCCGTCGGCACCTCCCTGGCGTCGATTATCTTTACCTCGGTCAATGCCGTGCGCGAACATCAGCGCAAAGGCGCGGTGCGCTGGCCGGTATTCGCCTGGATGACCGTCGGCATCCTGATCGGTGCCGGTTTCGGCGCGATCACCGCCGAAGCGATTTCCGGCCCGCACCTGCAAAAGATCATTGGCGTGTTCGCCTTGGTCGTTGCCGTGCAACTGGCCCTGGACTTCAAGCCCAAGGCCAGCCGCACCGTACCGGGCAAGGCTGGGCTGACCGTAGCCGGCACGGTGATCGGCTGGGCCTCGGCGATTTTCGGCATCGGTGGTGGTTCGCTGACCGTACCGTTCCTGACCTGGCGCAGCGTGCCGATGCAACAAGCGGTGGCGACGTCATCGGCCTGCGGCTTGCCGATCGCCCTGGTCAGTGCATTAAGTTTCATGATTCTGGGCTGGCACGATCCGTTGCTGCCGGCCCATAGTCTCGGTTTTGTGTATTTGCCGGCGCTGCTGGGCATCGCCTTGACCAGCATGATCTTTGCCCGCTTTGGTGCGCGGCTGGCCCATCGCCTGTCGCCACGCTTGCTCAAGCGCTTGTTCGCCGCCTTGCTATTCTGCGTGGGGGTGAGTTTTCTGCTCTGACGCAATCCTGGCTTAATCCCGTGGTGGCAGCGGCGCGCGGGTATTTTTGACGTTTACGAGGAATATCAATGCTGCCTTACCCGCAGATCGATCCGGTAGCCCTGGCCATCGGCCCGCTGAAAATCCACTGGTACGGCCTGATGTACCTGATCGGCATCGGCGGCGCCTGGTGGCTGGCGTCGCGCCGGCTCAACCGCTTCGACCCGACCTGGAACAAGGAAAAGCTCTCCGCCCTGGTGTTCTGGCTGTCCATGGGCGTGATCGTCGGCGGACGCCTGGGCTACGTGCTGTTCTACGACCTGAGTGCCTACCTGGCCAACCCGACGCTGATCTTCGAAGTGTGGAAGGGCGGCATGTCGTTCCACGGAGGGTTCATTGGGGTGATGCTGGCGGCGTTGTGGTTCGGCAAGCGCAACAACAAGGCGTTTTTCGAGCTGATGGACTTCGTCGCGCCGATGGTGCCGATCGGCCTAGGTGCCGGGCGCATCGGCAACTTCATCAACGCCGAGTTGTGGGGCAAGCCGACCGACGTGCCCTGGGCGATGATCTTCCCGCCGTTCAGCGACCCGGCGCAGTTGCCGCGCCACCCGTCCCAGCTGTACCAGTTCGCCCTCGAGGGTGTGGCACTGTTCCTGATCCTCTGGCTGTTCTCGCGCAAGCCGCGCCCCACCATGGCGGTGTCGGGCATGTTCGCGCTGTTCTATGGCATCTTCCGTTTCATCGTCGAATTCGTCCGTGTGCCGGATGCCCAGCTCGGCTATCTGGCGTGGAACTGGCTGACCATGGGCCAGGTGCTGTGCCTGCCGATGATCATCGGTGGCCTGGCGCTGATCTGGCTGGCTTATCATCGCGCGCCGGCTGCGGCGGCCAAGGTTTAAAATTCGAACCCCGGGGCGCAGGCCCCGGGTTCAAGGACACAGGTAACCCATGAAGCAATATCTCGATCTGGTGGCCCACGTCATCAAGAACGGCACCAAGCAAGCCAACCGCACCGGTGTGAACACCATCAGCTTCCCCGGCGCCATGCTGCGCTATGACTTGAAGGAAGGCTTTCCCGCCATCACCACTCGCAAGATGGCCTTCAAATCGGCCATCGGCGAGATGTGCGGTTTTCTCCGTGGCGTGAACAATGCCGCTGAGTTTCGCGCCCTGGGCTGCAAGGTCTGGGACCAGAACGCCAACGAAAACGCCCAGTGGCTGGCCAACCCGTTCCGCCAGGGCGAAGACGACCTGGGCGAGATCTACGGCGTGCAGTGGCGCAAGTGGCCGGCCTATAAGCAGATTCCGGTAAGCAACCCGGCGGCCATCGAGCAGACGCTGGCCCAGGGTTACCGGCAGATCGCCGAGGGCGAAGAAAACGGCCAGGCCTACGTGGTGCTGTACAAGGCCATCGACCAGGTTCGCCAGTGCGTCGACACCATCATCAAGGACCCGGGCAGCCGGCGCATCCTGTTCCACGGCTGGAACTGCGCACAGCTTGATGAAATGGCCCTGCCGCCGTGCCATCTGCTCTACCAGTTCCACCCGAATGTCGAGACCAGGGAAATTTCCCTGACCCTCTACATCCGCTCCAACGACCTGGGCCTGGGCACGCCGTTCAACCTCACCGAAGGCGCCGCGCTGCTGAGCCTGATAGGCCGCCTGACCGGCTACACGCCGCGCTGGTTCACCTATTTCATCGGCGACGCCCACGTCTACGAAAACCACTTGGACATGCTCAACGAACAGCTCACCCGCGAGCCGTTCCCGATGCCCAAGCTGGTGATTTCCGAGCGCGTGCCAGAGTTTGCCAAGACTGGCGTGTACCAACCTGAGTGGCTGGAGTTGGTGGAACCGAGCGACTTCTCCCTCGAAGGCTACCAGCACCACGCGCCGATGACCGCGCCGATGGCGGTCTAGAAAACACCACCATTCCCCTGTGGGAGCGAGCTTGCTCGCGATAGGGCCAGTACATTCAACATCAATGTTGACTGATAGGTTGCTATCGCGAGCAAGCTCGCTCCCACATTAGATCGCCATGTGCCTCAAGAGCAGTTCAATGCCCATGACTCCTGCCCACATGTGAATGCTCCACCTCCGGCGCCACCGCCCCGCTCACCTCCAACCGCTGCAAGATCCCGCATTGATCCAGATCCGGCCCTTCACCACAGCGATGGCGCAGGTCGATCAGTTGCGCCTGCAAGGCCAGCAGGCCATCGATGCGGGCCTTGACGTGGTGGATGTGTTCGTCGATCAGCGCATTGACGCTTTCACATTGATCCTGGGGGCTGTCGCGCAGGGCCAGGAGACTGCGGATTTCCTCCAGGGTCATGTCCAGGGTGCGGCAGTTGCGGATGAACGTCAGTCGTTCGGCATGGGCCTGGGTGTAGACGCGGTAGTTGCCGTCGCTGCGGGCCGGTTCCGGCAGCAGGCCTTCGCGCTCGTAGTAGCGGATGGTTTCGACTTGGCAGTCGGTGATTTTCGCCAGTTCTCCGATCTTCATGGTGCGATCTCCCCAATAGGTGCTTGACCCTATAGTGGCTACAGGGTCTTTACTGCGCAACAGGCACTTTTCACGGACGTCACCCGATGAGCGATTCCCTTCACATCCACAAACCCGACCACGGCCATGACCACGGGCATTCCTGCTGCGCCTCGAAAGCAGCGCCGGCGGTGGTCGATCTCGGCAAAACGCCGACGGACGGCGCGCGGCTGAGCAGTTTCCGCATCGAAGCCATGGACTGCCCTACCGAACAGACGCTGATCCAGAACAAGCTCGGCAAACTCGAAGGCGTGCAGCGACTGGAGTTCAACCTGATCAACCGCGTCTTGGGCGTGACCCACGATCTGCCCAGCGCCGCGCCGATCATCAAGGCCATCGAATCCTTAGGCATGCAGGCCGACCCGCTGATTGCGGGCGAGAAACCGCAAAGCCACGACCTGCCCGCCCCGGCCAAGCCCTGGTGGCCGTTGGCGCTGTCCGGCGTGACGGCCCTGGGCGCCGAGGTGATCCACTTCACCAATGCCGCGCCAAACTGGGTGGTCGCGCTGGTGGCGTTGGTGTCGATCCTCAGCGGTGGCCTGGGTACCTACAAGAAGGGCTGGATCGCCCTGAAGAACCGCAACCTGAACATCAACGCGCTGATGAGCATCGCCGTGACCGGCGCCGTGCTGATTGGCCAATGGCCGGAAGCGGCAATGGTGATGTTCCTGTTCACCGTGGCCGAACTGATCGAAGCCAAATCCCTGGATCGGGCGCGCAACGCCATCAGCGGCCTGATGCAGATGGCCCCGGAACAGGCCACCGTGCAGCAGGCCGATGGCACCTGGCAGGTCCAGGAGGTCAAGGCCATTGCCCTCGGCGCGCGGGTGCGGGTGCGGCCCGGCGAACGCGTCGGCCTGGACGGCGAGGTGATCGCCGGCCGCTCGACCGTCGACCAGGCACCGATTACCGGTGAAAGCCTGCCGGTGGAAAAAATCGCCGGTGACAAAGTGTTCGCCGGCACCATCAACCAGGCTGGCGAACTGGAATATCGGGTGACGGCGGCGGCCGATCAATCGACCCTGGCGCGAATCATCCACGCCGTGGAACAGGCACAGGGCTCCCGGGCGCCGACCCAGCGCTTCGTCGACCGCTTTTCGACGCTCTATACCCCGGCGGTGTGTGCCCGGGCCCTGGCGGTAGCGGTCATTCCTCCGCTGTTCATGGGCGCCTTGTGGTTCGACTGGATCTACCGGGCCCTGGTGCTGCTGGTGGTCGCCTGCCCGTGCGCGCTGGTGCTTTCCACCCCCGTGACCAGCGTCAGCGGCCTCGCCGCCGCCGCGCGCAAAGGCATCCTGGTCAAGGGTGGCGTCTATCTGGAGGGCGGCTACAAGCTCGACTATCTCGCGTTGGACAAGACCGGCACGATCACCCACGGCAAACCGGTGCAAACCGACTATGTGGCCTTGGACCCTACTCTGGAAAGCACAGCCCCGGCCCTGGCCGCCAGCCTCGCCGCCCGCTCCGACCACCCGGTGTCCCGGGCGATTGCCAACGCGGCGGTGGATAAGCAAGTGGTGCAGCAGGCTGTGGATAACTTCGCCGCGCTGGCCGGGCGCGGCGTGCGCGGCGACATCGACGGCCGGACCTATCACTTGGGCAACCACCGCCTGGTGGAAGACCTCGGCCTGTGCTCTCCCGAACTGGAAGAAAAACTCTTCACCCTGGAAAAACAAGGCAAGTCGGTGGTGCTGCTGCTCGACGCTACAGGCCCCTTGGCGCTGTTTGCCGTGGCCGACACCGTGAAGGATTCCAGCCGCGAGGCCATCCGGCAACTGCATGAACTGGGCATCAAGACCCTGATGCTCACCGGCGACAACGCCCACACCGCCGAAGCGATTGCCGCACAGGTGGGCATGGATCAGGCGCGGGGCGACCTGTTGCCGGAAGACAAGCTGCAAGCCATCGAAGCGCTGTACGCCCAGGGTCACCGCGTCGGCATGGTGGGCGACGGCATCAACGACGCCCCGGCCCTGGCCCGTTCGGAAATCGGTTTCGCCATGGCGGCGGCCGGCACCGACACGGCCATCGAGACCGCCGATGTCGCCTTGATGGACGATGACCTGCGCAAGATCCCGGCCTTCATTCGCCTGTCGCGGCAGACGTCCAGCATTCTGAAACAGAACATTGCCTTGGCCTTGGTGATCAAGGCGATCTTTCTCGGGGTCACCTTCGCCGGGTTCGCCACCATGTGGATGGCGGTGTTTGCCGACATGGGGGTGAGTTTGCTGGTGGTGTTCAATGGGTTGCGGTTGTTGCGCAAATAAAAAAACGGGGTGATTGGGCTGGACCCATCGCGAGCAAGCTCGCTCCCACAGGGAGCTCCAGTGAACACATATTCTGTGGGCAACAGAGAACCACTGTGGGAGCGAGCTTGCTCGCGATAGCGGTATGTCAGCCAACGCGGTGCTGGAGCAGGTGCAAAGCCTGTTCCAGCAACCCAGAGTTCAAGTTTGCGACGTATCCCTGTGGCGAGGGAGCTTGCTCCCGCTGGGCGGTGTAGGAGCTGGCGAAGCCTGCGATCTTTTGATCTTGATCTTCACTCCGGACTCAATTGGTAGTGGAAAGATCGCAGCCTCGTTGCACTCGACAGCTCCTACAGGACCGAGCGGGAGCAAGCTCCCTCGCCACAAGGGCAGCGAAGGCGGCCGCGTCAATCACGCTTCGGCTCGCGGATCTTGTACCAGGCCACATACAGCGCCGGCAGGAACAGCAGCGTCAGCAACGTGGCGATGATGATCCCGCCGATCATCGCGTAGGCCATCGGCCCCCAGAACACTTCCCGGGCAATCGGGATCATCCCCAGGCTCGCCGCGGCGGCCGTGAGCAGGATCGGCCGACGGCGGTGTTCGGTGGCCTCCACCACCGCGTCCCAGGGTTCGTAGCCGTCACGTTCGTATTCATCGATCTGGGTCACCAGGATCACCGAGTTACGGATAATGATGCCGATCAGCGCGAGGATCCCGAGGATCGCCACGAAGCCCATGGGCGTGCCCGTCGGCACCAGCGCCAGCACCACGCCGATCAACCCGAGGGGCGCGACGCTCGCCACCAGAAACAGCTTCTGCACGCTGTGCAACTGGATCATCAGGAAGGTCGCCATCAGAAACAGCATCAGCGGCACGACGCTGGCGATCGGCCCTTGGGCCTTGCTGCTCTCCTCCACCGTACCGCCCGTGGCGACCTTGTAGCCCACCGGCAGGCCGGCGGCGAACTTGTCGATGTCCGGTTGCAGTTGCTTGACCAGGTCGGTGGGCTGGATCTCGTCGCGCACCGCGGCCTTGATGGTGATGGTCGGCTTGCGGTCACGACGCCACACCAGCGGTTGCTCCAGTTCATAGCGCACCGTGGCAAACGCCAGCAACGGAATCGACGTGCCACTCGGGGTGACGATCTGCAGGTTCTGCAGGGTTTCCGGCGAACCGCGCTCGGCATCCTCGGCACGGCCGACCACGTTGATCAGGTAGATATCATCGTTGACCTGGGTTACCGGCGAGCCGCTGACGATACTGTTCATCAGCCTGGCCACGTCATCGGACGACAAGCCCAATTGCCGCGCCTTGTCCTGGGCGATATCGATGCGCAGCACTTTGCCCGGCTCGTTCCAGTCGTAGATGATTTCGCCAATGTGCGAGTTCTTGTCCAGTTCGGTAGCCAGTTCGATCGCATGCTTGCGCACCAGGTCGATGTCCTTGCCGCTGACCCGGTACTGGATCGGCCGCCCCACCGGCGGGCCCATTTCCAAGGCCTGGACGTAGCTGCCAATCCCGACGAAATCCTCACGCAGACGCTTTTGCAGGCGTTCGGTCAGCGCCGTGCGCGACTCCAGGCCTTTGCTGACGATCACCAGTTGCGCGTAGTACGGGTTCTGCAACTGCTGGTCCAGCGGCAGGTAGAAACGAATCGCGCCTTCGCCGATGTAGGTACTCCAGCGCTCAATGTCCGGGTCGCCCTTGAGGGTCGCCTCCAGGCGATCGACGGCTTTGCGGGTCTCGTCCATCGAAGCGTTTTGCGGCAGGTTGAGGTCCACCAGGATTTCTGGCCGGTCCGAGGACGGGAAGAACTGGTTCTGCACAAAGCGCATGCAAAACACCGCCAGCACGAACAGCAGCACGGTGATACCGATGGCCCACCAGCGATTGCGCATCGCCCACAACAGGCCGCCGTTGAATGCCCGGCCGATCCGCCCCGGCTCGGCGCTGTGGGGTTTGACGTTGGCGCTGAGGATATGCACGCCGATCACCGGGGCAAACAGCACCGCGACGATCCATGACACCAGCATCGCCACGGCGATGACCGCGAACAGGGTGAAGGTGTACTCACCGGCGGAACTGGCGTTCAAGCCGATGGGCACGAAACCGGCCACGGTCACCAGGGTCCCGGTGAGCATGGGGAACGCCGTCGAGGTGTAGGCGAACGTCGCGGCCTGCTCCTTGCTGTCGCCTTTTTCCAGGCGTGTGACCATCATCTCCACGGTGATCATCGCGTCGTCCACCAGCAGGCCAAGGGCGATGATCAACGCGCCGAGGGAAATCCGCTGCATGGTGATGCCGCTGTATTCCATGAACAGGAAGACCATCGCCAGCACCAGCGGAATCGAACAGGCCACCACCAGCCCGGCCCGTACGCCAAGGCTGATGAAGCTGACGACCAGTACAATAATCACCGCCTCGAACAGCGCACTGGTGAAGCCGCCGACCGCCTCCTCCACCACTTCGGCCTGGTCCGACACGGTATGTACGCCAACGCCCACCGGCAGGTCGGCGGTCAATTCGGTCATGCGCGCGTGCAGCGCCTTGCCGAAATCCTGGATGTTGCCACCCTTCTTCATCGCAATGGCGAGGCCGATGGCCGGCGTGCCGTTGAAACGGAACATCGGTGTGGCGGGGTCGACGTAGCCACGACGGATGTCGGCGATGTCGGCCAGTCGATAGAACCGGTCATTGAGCCGCAGGTTGACGTTTGCCAGGTCTTTTTCCGATTGGAACTGCCCGGACGTACGTACGGAAATCCGCTCCGGTCCCGCATCGATCACCCCGGCCGGGGTCACGGCATTCTGCGATTGCAGGCTCTGTACCACTTGGCGCTGGTCGATGCCCAGGGCGGCGAGTTTGCGCGTGGAGAAGTTCAGGTACAGCACTTCGTCCTGCTCGCCCACCATCTCGACCTTGCCCAGGCCCGGTACCTCGCGGATCTCGGCGCGCACCTGTTCCACGTAGTCGCGCAACTGGCGCATCGACAGGCCGTCGCCGGTGAAGGCGTACACCGAACCGTAGACATCGCCGAACTCATCATTGAACCCAGGCCCTTGCAAACCTTCGGGGAAATCGCCGCGAATGTCGTTGATCTTCTTGCGTACCTCGTACCAGATCTCGGGGATTTCCTTGGCCCCGGTGGTATCGCGCAGGTACACGAACACCGTCGACTCTCCCGGGCGGGTGTAGCTCTTGACGTAGTCGAGGGAGTCGAGCTCTTCGAGTTTCTTCTCGATGCGGTCGGTGACCTGCCTGAGGGTTTCTTCCTGGGTCGCGCCCGGCCAGCGAGTCTGGATGATCATGGTCTTGATGGTGAACGACGGGTCTTCCTCGCGACCCAGGTTCATGTACGAAAACACGCCCATCAACAGCGCCACGAACATCAGGTACCAGACGAACGACTGATGCCGCAGGGCCCATTCGGATAAGTTGAAAGGCCCTTTCATCGTACGTCCTCGTCGAGTTTCACTTTCTGTCCTGGCTGGAGGCTGTGCACGCCGGCACTGACCACGCGGTCGCCGGCCTTGATGCCGTTGGCCACCAGCACCGAGTTGGCCGAACGCACGATAATCCGTACCTCACGGGGAGAGACGGTCTGCGTTTGCGGGTCGATCAGCCAGATGCGTGCCTTGCCGTCGATCTCTTGCAACGCGCTGAGCGGCAGTTCGATGCGCGGTTCGATGGTCGAGCTCAGGGTCACGCTGATGGCCGTGCCGAGGCGAAAACCTGGCGGTGTGTCGGTCAGCGTCAAGCGCGCGCGGCGGGTGCGTGTCGCGCTCTGGGCCTGGGGCTCGATCTCGCGGACGATGGCGGTGGTGTGGATGCTCGGGTCCAATTGCGCGGCGACCTCGAATACCACGTCCGTGGGCAAGCGTTCGACCAGCCCGGCCGGCAGGTCGATCACCGCTTCCTTGATGTCCGGGCGGGCCAGGGTCACCACTTGCTGGCCGGCGGTGACCACCTGCCCGGCTTCGGCGTTCCAGGCGGTGACGACGGCGTCGTGGTCCGTGTGCAATTGGCTGTAGTTGAGTTGGTCGCGGGCCTGTTCCACCGAAGCCCGGGCCTGTTCAAGGGACGCCCCGGTGGTTTTCAGGTCGGTCTGGGCGACGTCCAGTTGCGCCTGGGCGCCGACACCACGGTCGAACAATTGCTGCTGGCGACGGGCATTGGCCTGGGCATTGATGTACTGCGCCTCGATCCGCGCCAGATCGCCCTGGGCGGCGCGGAGCTGGTTCTGCTGGTCGGTGGGATCGAGCGTGGCGAGCAGGTCGCCCTTCTTCACTTCGGCGCCAACATCGACGTTGCGGCTGGCAATGCGTCCGGGCACGCGGAAACCGACGTTGCTCTCGTAGCGGGCCTGGATATTCCCAGCGAAACGCCCGAGGGCCTGCTGGTCGAGGGCCCGGACTTCAACGGACAATACCGGGCGTACCGGTTCGGGCGGTGCTTCTTCCTGGGAGCAGGCGGCCAGCAAGAGGCCGGCCGCGACCATCCACACACGCTTCATGGCTGGGCTCCCGGTGTGGATTTTTCATAAGTGTTTTCAGCGATCTCGACGCGTACGCCGGGGTGCAGCAATTGCCCACCGGCGGTGACGATTTTCTCTCCCCCCTTGAGGCCCGCGCTGATGATGACCTTGCCGGTCAGGTAGCGGCCGACCGTCACCGGCTGCAACTGCGCCTTGCCCTCGCCGTCCACCAGCCACACGGCCGGCTCACTGAGGTTCTTGGGCAGGGCCGACCAAGGCAACTCGAAGGCGGTCTTGCCGGCGGACTTGGCCGTGGCGCTGACCACCGACCCCAAGCGCATGCCTTCGGGCAACGCATCGAGGGTCACCTTGACCTGCACGGTGCCGGTCTGGGCAGACACCGCCGGGGTGATCTCGCGCACGGTGCCGGTGGTCTTGATGGTGGGGTTATCCAACAGGCTGATGGTGATTGCAGGGTCCGATGGCGGTTCGCTCAACAGTGATTCGTAGATGTTGAACACCGCGTCGCGTTCACCGTCCCGGGCCAGACTGAAGATCGGCTCCGTGGCCTGCACCACCTGGCCGACTTCCGCCTGGCGCGCGGTGATGATGCCCGGCGCTTCGGCAATCAGCGCGGTGTAGCTCAGTTGTTCGCGAGCGTTGGCCAGTTGGGCCTGGGCGGCGGTCAGCGCACTCTGGCTGCTGCGCAGTTGGGCCTGGGCCGCGTCGTATTCGCTCTGGCTGGTGTAGCCCTTGGGCAGGAGCTTCTGTTGGCGCACGAACGCCGCCGCACTCTGCTTGACCCGCGCCTGCTCGGCGGCCACCTGGGCTTGGGCGGAGTCGACGTTGGTCTGCAGGTCCCGGGGATCGAGCCGGGCCAGCACTTGCCGGGCCGAGACTCGGTCGCCGACATCCACCTTGCGCGCGATGATCTTGCCACCCACGCGAAACGACAGGTCGGCCTTCACCCGCGCCTGGACATCGCCGGTCAGGGTCACCGAGGCCGCGTATTCGCTGGGCACGGCCTGCTGCACGAAAACCCGTGGCAGGGCCTTTTCTTCGGGCTTCTTGTCACCACACCCCGCCAACAACGCACACACGCCCAAGCCAACAATCAATTTGATTCCGGGACCAGCCATGCAGACTCCTTTGCGTTGTACGGACGTACCAGTGACGATACGACTGTGAGCTTAGAACAGGGTTCCACGAATACAACGGCTGCGGCAAATCAGGCAAACTGATCGCCTCCCGTAGGAGCTGTCGAGCAACGCGAGGCTTCGATCTTTTGTTCTTTCGCTTGAGATTCAATTGGGTTCGGAAAGATCGCAGCCTCGCTGCGCTCGACAGCTCCTACGAACCCACACAGCAGGAGTCTGCCCATGCTCAAGACATTGGCGGTGGCCAACTACCGATCCATCAATAAATTGGTCATCCCGCTGGGCCGGTTGAACCTCATCACCGGCCCCAACGGCAGCGGCAAATCCAATCTGTACCGTGCCCTGCGCCTGCTGGCCGAGACGGCCCAGGGCGGGGTGGTCAACGCCCTGGCCCGGGAAGGCGGACTGGACTCGACCTTCTGGGCCGGGCCGGAGGAAATCAGCCGCCGCATGCGTAACGGTGAGGTGCCGGTCCAGGCGGTTGTGCGCCAGGGCACCAAGCGCCTGCGCCTGGGCTTCGCCGGCGAAGACTTCAGCTATTCCATCGCCCTCGGCCTGCCTGCACCCAGTCGCTCAGCGTTTTCCCTGGACCCGGAAATCAAGCGCGAATGCATCTGGGCCGGCCCGGTGTTTCGGCCGGCCAGCCTGCTGGTGGACCGCAACGGGCCGATGATCCGTGCCCGCGAAGGCCATTCATGGGATGTACTGGCCCCGCCCACGCCCACCTTCGACAGCCTGTTCGCCCAGGTCGGCAGCCTGCGTGCTTCGCCGGAGGTCCTGCAGCTGCGCGAGTTCATTCGTCGCTGGCGCTTCTACGATCACTTTCGCAGCGACGCCGACGCCCCGGTGCGCCAACCACAACTGGGCACCCGCACGCCGGTGCTGCATCACGATGGGCGGGATCTGGCCGCCTCGCTGCAGACCATTCTTGAGATCGGTGACGTCGAGGCCTTGCATGCCGCCATCGGTGACGCGTTCCCCGGCGCCCGACTGCACATCGATAAGCTGCAAGGCGGACGTTTCGCCATCGCGTTCCAGCAGCACGGCCTGCTGCGACCACTGTCCGCCGCCGAACTGTCGGACGGGACCTTGCGCTATCTGTTGCTGGTGGCCGCCCTGCTCACCCCCAGACCGCCCTCGCTGATGGTGCTCAACGAACCGGAAACCAGCCTGCACCCCGACCTGTTGCCGGCCCTGGCGCGGTTGATCATCCGCGCCTCGGCCAATTGCCAGGTCTGGGTGGTGTCCCATGCCTCGCGTCTGATTGCCGCGTTGGAGCAGGATGAACAGTGCAATTGCATCGTGCTGGAGAAAGACCTTGGACAGACCGGGATTGTCGGACAGCGGGCGCTGGATGAGCCGGCCTGGCATTGGCCGGACTAGGCAGTGCCCTGTGGCGAGGGAGCTTGCTCCCGCTCGGCTGCGCAGCAGTCGCAAAAGCGGCTAATACGGTCAGCCTGCAGGAATGCAGGGGCCTGCTTCGCAGGCCAGCGGGAGCAAGCTCCCTCGCCACAGGACTATGGGTTACCTGCTGGATCACATTCTTCAGCCCATCACCCCTGCCACTTCCCACCCTCGACAATCACGCTCTCAGGCTTGGTGTCATCGCTCAGTTCCTTGCGCACGTACTGGTCGTACAGCTTGAGCAAATACTTCTCTTCACCCAGCTTCGCCAGCTCGGCATTGACCCAATCGCGCAACTCGACATTGCCCTTCTTCACCGCTGGTGCAATCGGTGCTTCGGCGCCCAGGGTCTGCTCAAGCACACGATAGCCAGGGTTCTGCTTGGCCCAACTGAACAGCACCAGGTTGTCTTGGGCATACGCATCGCCGCGACCATTGGCCAACGCCTGCAAGGACTCGGAATTTTTCTCGAACTTGAGCAACTTCCAGTCCGGGTGATTCTTGGTCAGCCAGATGTCCGCCGTAGTGCCGGTGGTGACGATGGTGGTGCGGGTCGCCAGGTCATCGAGGTTTTTCACCGCGCTGGCTTGTGGCACCAGCGCCTGCACCGCGACTTTCAGGTTCGGGTTGGTGAATTCAACCGCTTCCTTGCGCTCCGGGGTCACGGTCATGTTGGCGAGGATCAGGTCGACCTTGTCGCTTTGCAGGAACGGAATCCGGCTCGCCGGTTCAACCGCAACGAACTCCACCTTGTTCTCATCGCCGAGCAGATCCTTGGCGAATCGACGGCCGATGTCGGTATCGAAGCCGACATACCGCCCTGCCTCATCGACGAAGCGAAACGGTGGCTTGTCGGTAAAGACGCCGACGATCAATTTGTCCCGTGCCTTGATTTTGTCCAGGTAGCTGACCGGTGCGGTGCCTTGGCTGGCGACGTTCGGCTTCGGCGGTTCTTCGGTTTTATTGCAGCCGGCCAGTAAGGCGGCGAGCAGCGGCAGTAGCAGCAGAGAAGACTTGGCAGCTTTCATGACAGTTCCAGTTCCTTTTTTTGAGTCGTTTCAGGGAGTGCGGCGACGTAGGAGAACTTCTCCAGGAACTGCTGCGCGCGTGCGGTTTGCGGGTTCGTAAAGAAAGTCTCGGGTGGGGTTTGTTCAAGGATGCGCCCGGCGTCCATGAACACGATGCGGTCAGCCACGGCGCGGGCGAACGCCATTTCGTGGGTGACGATCAACAGCGTCATGCCTTCGCGGGCCAAGCCCTGGATGACTTCCAGGACCTCCTTGACCATTTCCGGATCGAGGGCGGCGGTGACCTCATCGAACAACATGACCTTGGGGTTCATGCACAGCGAACGCACGATGGCGATACGTTGCTGCTGGCCGCCGGAGAGCTGGCGCGGGAAAGCATCACGCTTGTCCAGCAGGCCCACCCGCGCCAGCAAGGCTTCGGCCTGGTCGCGTGCTTCGCGGCGATCGCGCGTTTGCACCTTGACCGGGCCCAGCAGCAGGTTATCGAGCACGCTCATGTGCGGGAACAGGTGATAGCTCTGGAACACCATGCCGATCTGCTGCCGCACTTCGCGCCAGTCGGTGCCCTTGTCCAGCAACTCGCGACCGGCGAATGCCAGGCTGCCGCTGTGGGCCGCTTCCAGCCCGTTGAGGCAACGCAGCAAAGTACTTTTGCCGCAACCACTAGGGCCGAGAATGACGATCACCTCGCCTGGCTTCACGTGCAGGTCGATGCCATCCAGCACCTGCTGTTCGCCGAAAAACTTGTTGAAACCCTTGAACTCGATCAATGCGTTCATGCTTGCGTCCAGCGCCGCTCCAGCACGCGGGAGGCGGCCGAAAGCGGGTAGCAGATGAAAAAGAAAAACAGGAACAGCGCGCCGTAGATCAGCACGGATTCGTAGGTGCGTTCGATGATCTGCTGGCCGACCTTGATCACATCCACCACGCCGATCAGCACGGCCAGGGAGCTGGTCTTGATGATGCGCGTGTAGACGTTGATGGTCGGCGGCGTCATGCGTCTCAGCGCTTGCGGAAGCAGCACATGGCCGTAGAGTTGCGGACCGTTCAACCCAATCGACAAGCCCGCCTCGCGCTGGCCGCGCGGCAACGAATGCAAGGCGCCGCGCACCACTTCACCGACCTCACTGGCACCCCACAGCGACAACACCAGGACCGCGCACCAAAAGCTTGGAAGGCTCACACCGAAAAAGATCGGCAAGCCGAAGAACAGCAGGTACAACCAGACCAGCACCGGGATCGCCCGGAACAACTCCAGGTAGACCCGCAGGACGGCGTCCAGCCACTTCACACCCAGCGTACGCAACACCCCATAAAGCACACCGCCCACGGTGCTGAAGGCGATACTCAGAAAGGAAATCGACAAGGTTTGCGCAGCGCCCTTGCCCAGTTGCGGCAGCGACACCCAGAGCAACTCAAGACCCGAACTGGCCATGCTGGAGCCTCCTTTCCAAGCGGCTGAGCAACAGCGACAGCGGCAAAAACAGCAGCACGCAAATCAACGTCAGCACGGCGAGCATTTCGTAGGTCTTGTAGTAGAGCGCGATGTAGCTTTTGGTGGTGTAGAGAATCTCCGGCACCGCCACGGCCGAGACCACGGTGGTCTCCTTCAGCAGGAAAATGAAGTTGGCGAACAACGACGGCAGGCTGAGAATACCGGCCTGTGGCAGGACTACGTAGCGCAGCAATTGCCCGTGGGACAGCCCGATGGAGCGACCGGATTCCAATTGCGCCCGGGGCACCGCGTCCACCCCCGCCCGCAGCACTTCCGTGAGGTAGGCACCGCCCAGGAACGTCATGGTGATGATCGCGGCCGCAAACCCCGAGACCTTGACGCCCAGCGCCGGCAAGGCGAAGTAGACGAAGAACAACTGGATGAGCAGCGGCGTGTTACGGGCCAGCTCCACATACAGCCCCACCAGGCGTTGCAGGTAAGGCGTGCGCGACACGAGGATCGTCGCGTTGACCAGCGCCACCAGCAGCGACGTGGCGATGGCGATAAGGCCGACCTGCAGCGTCACGCCCACAGCCTTGAGAAACGCTGGGAGGGTGCTGAGGATAAAAGCGTAATCGAAGTTCATTGAGCATCCTGGACGCCGCTCGGTAAGCGACGGTGATACGGTCCATGGGCAGCGGATAGCTGCTCGGCAGGAGCTGACTTTAAAGGCATAAGAACTTGAATTTAAATACCGTTAAAGCATATTGATATCACACAAAAAACTATCTTCGGATTTGCCGGAAAGGACGAATACGACTATTTTCCTTGCGCCGCAGGGAGGATCCTTTCGACACTCCCTCACCATTACAAGGAAGAAAAACATGGCTGACGTGAAAGTGCCCCAGCGACTGGAACCGCAGGAAATAGTGAAATTATTGGTGGCGTTGCGCCGGGCGTTGAAGACCAGGGTGGCCTGATTTGCGCCTTTGATCTGTGACCTGTAGGAGCTGTGTAGGAGCTGACGAGTGCAGCGAGGCTGCGATCCTTCCAAAGACACTTGAATCTCAAGCGAAAGATCAAAAGATCAAAAGATCAAAAGATCGCAGGCTTCGCCAGCTCCTACAGAGCCGAGCGGGAGCAAGCTCCCTCGACACAGGTCATCCTGTTCCTGACCCAAGCAATCTTTCGAGCATAAAAAACGCCGACGCTGTATCAGCCGTCGACGTTTGAAACCGTAACAGGGTTTACCGCGCGAATCAGAACGCCGGCAGTTCCGCGCCGCTGTATTTCTTCTCGATGAACGCCTTCACTTCAGGGCTGGTCAGGGCCTTGGCCAGTTTCTGGATGGCCGGGCTGTCCTTGTTGTCCGGGCGGGCAACCAGGAAGTTCACGTATGGCGAATCCGAACCTTCGATCACCAAGGCGTCCTTGGCCGGGTTAAGACCTGCTTCCAAGGCGTAATTGGTGTTGATCATGTCCAGGTCGACCTGATCCAACACACGCGGCAGCATGGCCGATTCCAGTTCCTTGAACTTGAAGTTCTTAGGGTTCTCGGCAATGTCCTTCGGCGTCGCCAGGGCGTTTTTCGGATCCTTGAGTGTGATCAGGCCAGCCTTCTGCAGCAGGATCAGCGCACGGCCGCTGTTGCTGCCTTCGTTAGGGATGGCAATGGTTGCGCCGTCCTTCAGCTCAGCCAGGCTCTTGACCTTTTTCGAGTAGCCGCCAAACGGTTCGACGTGCACGCCGATGACCGTCACCAGGTGAGTGCCTTTGCCTTCGTTGAAGCTCGTGAGGTAAGGCAAGGTCTGGAAATAGTTGGCGTCCAGGCGTTTCTGGTCGACTTGTACGTTGGGTTGGACGTAGTCGGTGAAAACCTTGATCTGCAAATCCACGCCTTCTTTAGCCAGGGCCGGCTTGATCAGCTCGAGGATTTCCGCGTGGGGTACTGGCGTGGCGGCCACGACCAGCTTCTCCGCGGCCTGGGCCAGGCCCGAGGCCAGGGCTGCCGCCAATGCGGTGAACAACAGAACCTTTTTCATGCAGTGTCCTTATCGAAAATCACGGTCGTCATGGACGACGGCTAAATGTGGGTGTGCCAGTGAAGTGCTATCGCTGGCGTGATGCGGACAATACCGATATTTTTTATTCCTTAACAATATCTTTTATTCAAGTTCATATTCATTTTATTCATATACAAGACGATGCTTTTGTGGCGAGGGAGCTTGCTCCCGCTGGGCCGCGCAGCGGACCCAAGATTTTGCGGTCGCTGCGCAACCGAGCGGGAGCAAGCTCCCTCGCCACAGGTGGGTATCCGGTCTAGAGCGTTTGGCTCAATTGATTGAGCAGCGCCTTGAGGGCTGTACGCTCGGCGTCCGAACCCAGGGCAATGACCTGCGCCACTTGCTGATCGATCAGCTCCAGGGCCGATGGTTGGGACGGCAGATTCAAATGCTCCGGCAAAATTTCATCCCCTGTGCTCACCAGCAATGCAAAGTGAATGACGTTCTCCAGCTCGCGAGTGTTGCCCGGCCAACTGTGCCGCTCAAGAGCTTGCTGCGCGGCTTCACTGATCAGCGGCACGGCCAGGCCGAGTCGCTGACTGTAGATGCCCAGGAAATATTCGGCCAGGGACAGGATATCGCCCCCCCGTTCGCGCAGCGCCGGCAGTTCGAGCCGACCTTCGCGCAGATAGTGGTAGAGCCGTTCGTGGAATTTCCCGGCCGCCACCGCTTGCGCCAGGTCGATGCTGGTGGCCGCGACCAGGCGAACATCCACCGGACTGGGCTGATGGGCGCCGACACGGGTGACTTCATGGTTTTCCAGGGCCGCCAGCAGCTTGATCTGGATCGGCAGCGGCAAATCGCCGAGTTCATCCAGGTAAAGGGTGCCGCCGTTGGCCGAACCGAACCAGCCGGCCCGGCTGCTGGCCGAACCGCTGTAGCTGCCGGCGGCATAGCCGAACAGTTCGGCGTCGGCGTAGGTCGGGCTGATGGCGCCGCAGTTGACCGACACAAACAATCCGCCGCGATCGCTTTCGCGATGGATATGCCGGGCCAGCAGTTCCTTGCCGCTACCGGTTTCGCCGCGTATCAGCACTGAAATCGCCCGGGGCGCCAATTGCTCCAATTCCTGGCGCAACTGCCGTGAACGGGGATCGACGAACACCAGCGCCTTGGCGCGAATGCTCAGGGGGCTTTTTTCCGCATCGGGAAAGGTCAGCAAGGGCTGACCGAAGGTTTCATGCAAACTCATGGCAGGCTCCCGCCCCAGACCGCCGGGAGACGGGGGGCGCTAAAAATTCAGGCGCGACGCAGGGCGTGATGCTCCATGCGGTTTTGCAGACGGTAGAGGTAAGCGAAACCCTGCTCCCAACGCTGGTGGCCAGACTTCACATTGATATGCCCCGCCCCTGACAGAATCCCGGCCTCGGAGCCCCAGTTGCGGGCCAGCTCCAAGGCGCGCGGGGCGCTCACGGCGGCGTCGTTGTCGGAGCTGACCACTTGGCTTGGGAACGGCAGCAGATCATTGGGAATCGGCGCGAAATTGCGCAGCGCCGGGACGCAGGCTGGCCGCTCGACATCCGCCGGCGCCACCAGCAACGCCCCGCGCACCTGCCGCAGGAAGTGCACCGGTGCGGTGGCGGCCCAATGGGCCACGGTGATGCAGCCCAGGCTATGGGCAATCAGGATCACCGGCGTGCTGTCGGCGGCCACGGCCTCGGCCAGCGCCGCGACCCAGTCCTCACGCCGGGGCGTCACCCAGTCGGCCTGCTCGACCCGGGCGCTGTTGGGCAGGCTGTTCTGCCAGTGGGTTTGCCAATGATTTTCCGGCGATCCTTGCCAGCCCGGCACAATCAGGTAGCGAATCGATTCGTTGCGCATGGGTGCTCTCCTGCGTGTCTGTTCCCGGACGAGTATAGGGAGGAGAGGTATATTACTTAAGGAATAAGAAGCTATTTGTTAATGCTTAAAACGAATAACAAGTTAACCCTGTGGGAGCGAGCTTGCTCGCGATAGCGATATGTCTGTTGCATCAGTGTTGGCTGACGGTCCGCCATCGCGAGCAAGCTCGCTCCCACAAGTTATTGCCCAAGCCCTGCATCGGCATCACTCACTGCGGCCCTTGCGCAACAGCACGTCGAGTTGATCCACCACCACCGCCCAGTCCGCATCCTCGAGGATTTCGTCGCGCAGGAGTTGCCGCTGACCCTCGCTCCAGAAGAAGGCATCGGACAGGTGCAGATCGGGTTTAAGGGGAGAATGGCTGGCAATGAATTGATCGATGCTGATGGCGTCGTCAGGCAGGCCGAGTTGTTTGAACAGGGCGGGAAGTGTATGGATCGGGGTTTCCATGCGGGACTCCTGGGCATGAATGGATGGCTGGGCTCTACTCCTGCAGTCTAGTCCCTTGGAGCTGAGCACACCGTGGCGAGGAGGCTTGCTCCCGCTGGGCCGGTCCGACGCTTCGGGCGAAGCGGCCCCACGACTTTGCGGTTGCTGCGCAACCGAGCGGGAGCAAGCTCCCTCGCCACAAAAGCGGTTTGAATCCCGCTACGGAGGGAGTGAGTTCAACGCCTCGTAAGGCCCCTGCGCCCAGCGCAGGACCCGCTCACGCAACAGCGCCGAAGCCTCCCGGCGCTTGTCCTCGCTGTCGCCAACAAACACCTGCGCCGGCTGCTTGGCATGTTGCCCGACCGCTGCGAACATTTGTTTGCACTGCCCTTCATCGAGGCCGAAAAACGCCGCCAGTCTGCCCGTCATCGCCTCAGGCAGGTCAGTGTAGTTGACCGCCATCCCAGCCACTGCCTGGCAGTGGTCCAAGCCCGTCGCCAATAACCGTCCCACCCGGCGCGGGATGAAATCTTCCTGGCCGGCGAACGGCAATCCATCGTCCAGGACCGTCGCACCGATCATCCCCGGCACCATGTGCATGCCGGGACGGCGCAGGTGAGAGACCGAGATTTCCAAGGGGTCGCGGTACACGAACAACCAGGGCGTGTCGGGAAAGCACTCACGCAACAACGGCAGTTCACCGATGTTCCAGGCGTCGAGCTTGACCACCAGCCGTTGCTCCACGCCTCGGCGGCGCTGCCCATAGGCCGACATCAAGCCCTTGAGCGCCACGCACCGCTCGGGCAACGGCAAATCACTGCGCAGCAGCGTATCCAGGGGCCGTGGTTCCGAAATGACGATGTGATGGTCCAATTGGGCAAGCATCTGGCTGATCAATGTCGAGCCGCAACGGGAAGCATGGAAAATGAACGCATTGGGCGCCAGGCCCGGGCTTTGTCGTTGCCACTGACCGAGCACCTCCAAGGGTGTCTGGCGGCGGAACGCCTGGTTGAAGGGCAGGCGCAGGGCGTCTTCCACCGCATCTCCAAAGAACGGCTGTGACAGTCGCATGTCGCCGAACCAGCACCAATCGACCCGCCACTGCCCGGCCTCTTGCCATACGCGGATCGGCAACCAGCCGTGCAGATTCAGGTCTTCCACTGGTTTCTCCACTGCTGGCGACCGGTGCGCATCGCAGCCCGCAATTCCTCCCGGGTGAAGTGAAGCCCTTGTTCGGCCCCCAGTGCCAGGGCAGAGTCAATGAAAGCGTCCAGCTCATGCAAGTTCTGCAAGGTTCGCGCGAGATGAGGATCCGTTTCCACGCGCTGCTGAAAACGGACAAAGTCGCTTGGCCCGACGCCTGCGGCGGGTGTGGTGGGTAGCCCATCGGCAATCTGCTGGGCCAGCCACGGCCCGGGGCGACAATCGAGCACCAGGTGAACCCGCGAATGAGCACTTCGATTCATAACGCGATGGGGCCGCGCCAGATCGAGAAACCAGCACTCGCCGGCCGTCATCGGAATAATGTGTCCATCCAGGAAAAAATCCACGTCAGGTGGGCTGAGCAGCGGCACGTGCAGGCGCAGATCAGCATCCGGCCCGCCCAGATCATAGTCGCGATGCTCGTGGATGCGCCCACCGGGGCCCAACCGCAGCAGCCGGGCCGAGACGATCTCCAGGGGCCAGTCATGCAATGCCTCTTGCCAGCGACTGTCCGCTGTCCAAGGCGCGCGATGCACGGGCTGACCGTGCCCGGGCGACAGTTCGGTAACGGCATCGGCCGCCGATATCAGCGCCACGCCGCTCCAGTCGCCGCTGTGATAGGCACTGTTGAAGTGCCCCTGCCAACGTGCGTCGTCAATGGCCGCCAGTGCGTGCAACAGCAACGGCAGGTTCACCGCCACCGGCAGCCGGGAAAACGCCGGGCGCGTCATCATGGTTGCGCCCGGTTATTGAGTCACCGTGGCAGGCTTCGGCAGCGTGATATCACCTTGGGCCCAGGCCGCTTCGCGGTTGGCCAGCGCCGTGGCAATCGACTGGACTTCGGTCGACTGCACTTCGTTCGGCAGTGGATCGAGGCCGGCGCTGGCAAAGATCTGCCCGTAGGCGTTGCGCAGGTCGGCATAAGCCAAGTCCCGACGCAGGTCGGCCTGCAAGGTGTTCAGTTCACCCTGGATCAGGTCCAACTCGCCAATGCCGGCAGCCTGGTGACGGCTACGCAATTGACCGACAATCTGCCCATCGATGTCCGACAGTTGCTGGCTGGTCTTGAACTGGCGCAGGGCTTCACGATAGTTGGCATTGGCCACGTACAGCTGCGCCAGCACGGCGATTGACATCGCCTGACGCCGTGCCGACGCCACTTCTTCACCGGCCTTGGCCACGTCGATGGCCGCCGGGGCGGAGATCACGTTGAACAGGTTCCAGGTGACTTTCACGCCATAGTCGGCCCAGCCTTGTTCCACCAAAAACGAGTTGCTGTCGTAGTGCCCGCCGGCGGAAAACTCCAGCCCCGGCAGCAGGCGCAACATGGCCTTGCGGGTTTCGGCGGCGGTGATGCGGGTCTGGTAATCCTGCTCGCGCAATTCCGGACGACTGGCCAGGGCTTCCTGTTCGAGACGAGCCAGGTCGACCTTGAGTTCCGGGATGGTGTATTCATCCTGGGTCGCCAGGGTCAGTTCGGTGCCCAGGGGCAAGTTGATCAGCGTCGCCAGTTCGGTCTTGGCCAGGGACAGCGCCCGGCGTTGCTCTTCCAGTTGGCGGGTGGCCTGGATCAGCGAACGCTGGTAACCCAGGGCTTGCACCGGGTCGCCGATGCGCTGTTCACTCATGCTCTGGCTGTTGTCACGTGCCGCCTCGACCCGGACCATCAGGCTGTCGATCTGCTTGAGCAGGCGCTCGGCGGCCATGGCGCGCCAGTAGGCCGAACGCACGTCCTGGACGATGGTGTTGATCACCTTGCGCCGACGTTCCTGCACGATCAGCCGCTGGTCCCCGGCTTGCTTGGCACTGATGTAGCTGACACCGAAATCGAGCACGTTCCAGACCATGGTCAGGTCCGCCACTTCACGGTCACGGTCTTGGGAGGTCGACGGCTCCAGGGACTGGGTACCGGTTTCCACGCTCTGGCTGCTGGAGGCACTGACGTTGTTACGGCCCACGTACCCGGCGTCCAGGGCCATGCGCGGCAGCATGTCGAAACTGGCCAGATCCAGCTGACGCTTGGCCAGGGCTTCCTCCATGATCTTCAAGCGACCTTCGAGGTTGTACTTCACCGCCCGGGCCATGGCCTGGTGCAGGGTCAGGGGGCCGCTCAGCGGCTCCTGGTCCTTGTACATGTTCTGCAGGTCGGTTCGAGCGCGCTGTTCGCTGACGCTACGCTCGATCGGATCGCTGGTGACCGCACATCCACTCACCACCACCGCCAGCACACTCATACCGAATAACTTCTGACTTCTATTCATTCCCTGGATTGCCCCTGGCTGCCCCAATATTTTTTAGAATTCAGGCCTGCACTTGGCTGATGCCGACCTGTCGTAACGCGGTTGCCAGGCTGTCGACCTGATGTTGTTCAGTGTCCTTGAGCTGTTGCAGTTGCTGACCCAGGGTGGGCGCCCCGAACACCCCACGCACCCCTTGGGCCACATCGCCGCCCTGCATCGACTGGCTGCCGAAGGCCTCCATCGACTCGCCCTCGGAACCAGAGTCCTGGTTGAACAGGGTCGAAAGCGTGCTGCTGCCTAACACCCCGCCATCACCCCCACCAAAGCCCAGGAACCCCTGGCCGCTACCGTCGCCGGCGGCGTCAGTGCTGAACACCTGGGCGATATAGCTCGGCGCCAGGGCGCCATGGTTGATGAAAATATCCCCGATCGGCCGCAGGCCCCCACCCACGTCCCGTAGCTCGCACCGCGGCGGGAAGCCCCGCGGCGAACCCAGGTTGCCGGTCGGCGGGGGAACGACGATCGGTTGCAGCGGCACCTCGGACGGCGGGATCACCGTGACCGGGTCGGACGTCAGGAACTCCGGTGGCGGCTTCACGTCGTTGGGCACCACGGTGTCGATCGCATAGTTGTTGGACACCGCCACGCTGGCCCCGGCGTTGCCCGTCAGGTCCCTGACGTTGCTGGTGTCCAGGGCGATGAAGTTGCTCGGGTCGGTGAGGTTCACCGTTGGCGTGAATGTCGCCGTCCAGGTCTTGCCGCCGTCGCTGGTGGTCAGGTTGGTCAGTTCACCGTTGGTGACGCTGAGGTCCGACAGGTCGAAATCCGTCACCGCTTCGCTGAAGGTGAAGGTCACTTGGGTCGTCTCGCCCACCGTCAGGTCCGGATCGGCGACGACGATGGTCGCCGTCGGCCGGGTGGCGTCGAGTGCATAGTTGCTGGAAATCGCGATGCCCACCCCGGCGTTGCCGGCCAGGTCCTGCACAGTGCTGGCGTCGAGCAGAATCAGGTTGGTGGCATCGTTGACGCCCGCAGTCGGCGTCAGTGTCGCCGTCCAGGTCAGGCCGCCGTTACTGCTGGCGAGGTTGGACAACACGCCATTGGCGACGCTGAGGTCCGACAGGTCGAATCCGGACACCGCCTCGCTGAAACTGATGGTCACGGTGGTGCTCTGGCCAATGCCCAAGGTGGTATCGCCGACGGTGATGGTCGCGCCTGGACGAACCGTGTCGATCGCGTAGTTGTTGGAGTTCACCACGTCGACACCACTGTTGCCCGAGGCGTTGACCACGCCGCTGGTGTCCAGGCTGATCAGGTTGCTGGTGTCGGTGATGCTGGTGGTCGGGGTGAAGGTGGCCGTCCAGGTGACGCCGCCGTCGGAAGAGGAAACGTTGCTCAGCGTGCCGTTGCTGATGGTCAGGTCGCTGTTGTCGAAACCGCTGACCGCTTCCGAGAAGGTGATGGTGACCTGCGAGGTTTCCCCTATCCGCAGCGCACTGTCGGCCACCACGATGGTGGCCGTCGGGACGCGTGTCTCGACCGCATAGTTGGCCGAGTCGGTCGTGCCTGTCCCGATGTTGCCGGCCGCATCGCTCACACCGGTATTGTCCAGGGTGATCACATTGCTGGCGTCGGTCACGCCCAGGGTCGGCGTGAACGTCGCGGTCCAGGTCAGGCCGCCGTCGCTGCTGCTGACGGCGCTCAGGGTGCCGTTGGCCACGCTCAGGTCAGCGTTGCTGAAACCCGTCACCGCCTCGCTGAAGGTGATGGTCACCTGGGCAGTTTCGCCCGGTTTCAACACCGAATCGCTCAGCACAATGGTGGCAGTCGGACGCTGGCTGTCGACGCTGTAGTTGTTCGAATCGGTGGTGCCGCTGCCGGCGTTGCCCGCCAGGTCGGCGACGCCGCTGTTGGCGAGGGTGATGAGATTGCTGGTGTCGGTGATGCCAACAGCAGGCGTGAAGGTCGCGGTCCAGGTGATGCCGCCGTCGCTGCTGCTCAGCCCGCTGAGCGTACCGTTGGCGACGCTCAGGTCGGCGTCGGTGAAGCCCGTCACGGCCTCATTGAAGGTGATGGTCACCAGCGAAGTTTCACCTGCGGCGATGGCCGTGTCGGCAACGACGATGGTTGCCGTTGGACGCACGGTGTCGATGGCGTAGTTGTTCGAATCGGTAGTGCCGACGCCGGCGTTGCCCGAGACGTTGACGACACCTGTATTGTCCAGGGTGATCAGGTTGCTGGTGTCGGCAATGCTCGCGCTCGGCGTGAACGTGGCCGTCCAGGTAATGCCGCCGTCGGAGGACGACACGTTGCTCAGCGTGCCGTTGCTGATGGTCAGCTCGCTGTTGTCGAAACCGCTCACTGCTTCGTTGAAGGTGATGGTTACCTGGCTGGTTTCACCGATGCTCAGGGACGTATCGGCCACCACGATGGTCGCCGTCGGCACCTGGGTGTCGATGGCGTAGTTGGCCGAGTTGGTCGTGCCCGTGCCGGTGTTGCCCGCCGCGTCGCTTACGCCGCTGTTATTCAGGACGATCAGGTTGGTCGCGTCCCGCACGCCGAGGGTCGGCGTGAACGTCGCGGTCCAGGTCAAGCCGCCATCGCTGCTGCTGACAGCGCTGAGTGTGCCGTTGGCAACGCTCAGGTCCGAATTGTCGAAACCGCTGACCGCCTCGGAAAAGGTGATGGTCACCAACGAGGTCTCACCGACACTGAGGTTGGAGTCGGCCAGCACAATCGTTGCGGTGGGACGTTCAGTGTCCAGCGCATAATTGTTGGAGTCGGTGCCGCCGACGTTGACGTTGCCGGCCAGGTCGACGATGCCGCCACTGTTGAGCGAGATGACGTTACTGGTGTCCGTGACGCCAGCGGTCGGCGTAAAGGTCGCGGTCCAGGTGATGCCGCCGTCGCTGCTGCTCAACCCTGAGATCACGCCGTTGGCGACCGTCAGGTCGGCACTGGTGAACGCCGTCACGGCCTCGCTGAAGGTGATGGTCACCAGCGAAGTCTCGCCGGCGGCAATGGCCGTGTCGGCCACGACGATGGTCGCGGTCGGACGCACCGTGTCGACCGCGTAGTTGTTCGAGTCGGTAGTGCCCACGCCAGCGTTGCCCGCGCCGTTGATCAAGCCAGTGTTGTCCAGGGTAATGACGTTGCTGGTATCGGAAATGCTCGCGCTCGGCGTGAACGTGGCCGTCCAGGTGACGCCGCCGTCGGTGCTGCTCATGGTGCTCAGGGTGCCGTTGCTGACGGTCAGGTCCGCATTGTCGAACCCGCTGACCGCCGAGTTGAAGGTCACGGTGACCACGGTGGTTTCACCGATGCTCAGAGACGAGTCGGCCACCACCACGGTCGCCGTCGGCACGTTGGTGTCGATGGCGTAGTTGTTGGAACTGGTCGTGCCGGTGCCGGTGTTGCCCGCCCCATCGTTGATCCCGGTGTTGTTCAGGACAATGAGGTTGGAGACGTCGGTGACCCCGAGGCTGGGCGTGAACGTCGCGGTCCAGGTGATGCCGCCATCGCTGCTGCTGACCGCACTCAGCGTGCCGTTGGCTACGCTCAGGTCCGAATTGTCGAAACCTGTGACCGCCTCGCTGAAGGTAATGGTCACCAGCGACGTTTCGCCGACGCTCAGCGCCGTGTCGGCCACCACGATGGTAGCGGTCGGACGCTGGGTATCGACGGCGTAGTTGTTGGAGTCGGTGGTGCCGCTGCCGGTATTGCCCGCGCCGTCCACCACCCCCGTGTTATTGAGGGTGATCAGGTTGGAGGCATCGCTGACGCCCGCGCTCGGCGTAAAAGTCGCGGTGTAGGTAATGTTGTCGCTGGTGCTCAGGCCGCTCAGGCTGCCGTTGGTGACACTCAGGTCCGCCAGGGTGAAACCGGTCACCGCCTCGCTGAAGGTGATGGTCACCACCGAGGTTTCGCCCACGGCGATGGCCGTGTCGGCGACCACGACGGTGGCGGTCGGACGCGCGGTGTCGACGGCGTAGTTGTTGGAGTCGGTGGTGCCGCTGCCAGCATTGCCCGCCGCGTCGCTCACGCCGGTGTTATCCAGGGTGATGAGGTTGCTGGTGTCGCTGGTGCTGGCGCTTGGCGTGAGCGTCCCGGTCCAGGTAATGCCGCCGTCGCCGCTGCTCAGGCCGGTGACCGTGCCGTTGGCGACCGTCAGGTCGGCGGTGGTAAAGCCGGTCACCGCTTCGTTGAAAGTAATGGTCACCAGCGAGGTTTCGCCGACGCTCAGGGAGGTGTCGCTCACGACGATACTGGCGGTTGGGCGCTGTGTGTCGACGGCGTAGTTGTTGGAACTGGTGGTGCCGCTGCCGGCGTTCCCGGCCGCGTCCGCCACACCGGTATTGGCCAGGATGACCAGGTTGGTGGCATCGCTGATGCTGGCGCTCGGGGTGAGCGTCGAGGTCCAGGTGATACCGCCGTCACCGCTGCTCAGACCGCTCAAGGAGCCGTTGGCCACGGTCATGTCCGCCAGGGTGAAACCCGTGACGGCCTCGCTGAAGGTGATCGTGACTACGGAGGTTTCACCGATCCTCAGCGCGGTATCGGTCACTACGATGGTGGCCGTCGGGCGTTGCGTGTCAATGGCGTAGTTGTTGGAGTTGGTCGTCCCCACGCCGGCGTTGCCATTGAGGTCGGCCACGCCCGTGTTGTTCAGGACAATGAGATTGGAGGTATCGGTGACAGTCGCATCCGGTGTCAGCGTGGCCGTCCAGGTGATGCCGCCGTCACTGGTGCTCAGGCCGCTGATCGAGCCGTTGGCGACGGTCAGGTCGGCCGTGGTGAAGCCGGAGACGGCCTCGGAGAACGTGATGGTGACCGTCGAGGTCTCGCCAATCCTGAGGGCCGTGTCACTCACCACGATGGACGCCGTAGGCGCCACGGTGTCGTTGACGATGTAATTGTTCGAATCGGTGGTGCCCACCCCGGCATTGCCGGCCAGGTCGGCCACGCCGGTATTGTTCAGGGTGATGATGTTGGTGGTGTCGGCGATGTTGCTGGCCGCGGTCAACGTACCGGTCCAGGTGATGCCGCCGTCGCCACTGGTCAAGGTGCCGACGGTGCCGTTCTGCACCGTCAGGTCCGCCGCGGTGAGGCCGGTCACGGCGTCGGAGAAGGTGATGGTCACCGTCGACGTGCCACCGGAGTTCAGGTTGGTATTGGCCACCACGACGGTCGCGGTGGGCGGCGTCTCGTCCGGCACATAGTTGGGGTTGATGGTGCCGCCATCGCCGTAGACGTTGGCCACCGACGCTGGCGAAACACCGGCGGTGCCCGCACTCGTCCCACCCACGCC
This sequence comes from Pseudomonas sp. CG7, assembly GCF_023701885.1. Taxonomy (NCBI): domain Bacteria; kingdom Pseudomonadati; phylum Pseudomonadota; class Gammaproteobacteria; order Pseudomonadales; family Pseudomonadaceae; genus Pseudomonas; species Pseudomonas sp. CG7. The sequence continues at coordinate 36,111 of NZ_JABAEE010000046.1, forward strand.
GCTGCCGCCGACGTTGCCGGCCAGGGCGGCGAAGTTGGCGGCAGTGATCAGGATCGAGCCCTTGTTCCAGATGGCACCGACACCGACACCGCCCGCACCACCTGCCTGGAGATAGCTACCGCCCGCCCCGCCGCCACCACCGCCACCGCCGGCGCCGACGGTGTTGGAAATGGTCGAGTTGCCGATGATCCGCAGGGTCGCGCCGGTGTCGTTATAGATACCACCGACCGCACCGCCGCCGTCGCCGCCGAAGTTGTCATACCCGTCACCACCGCCGCCACCGCCGATGGACAAGCCACCGCTGGAGGCCGTGCCGCCGGCCGAACCGGTGCTGTAGCCCGGATACGCCGCACCACCCGCGCCACCCGTGGTGGAACCGCCACGCCCGCCAATGTTGAAGAAACCGCCGCCCGCGCCGCCCTGCCCGGCCGAGCCATTGGAGCCCGTGGAGTTGAGCGTGTCGCCGCCCTTGCCGCCGATACCGCTACCGACCGCACCACCGCCACCGCCGCCGCCACCGGCGTACTGCGGCGTCACACCGCCGCCGCCACCGCCGCCTGAAGCGGCGTTCGCGGTGACCGTAACGTTGCGCAGGGTCAAGGTGCCGGCGTTGTAGATGCCGCCGCCCTGGGACACCAGCGCATCGTCGCCGCCATTACCACCGTTGCCTGCCACCATGCCCCGGGTGATCACCAGGCCATCGAGGGTGGCCGTGGTGCCGGACGTCACTTGCATGATCTGGGTGCGGTTCTGGCCGTCGAGGGTCACGTCGGCGACGTTGTCATTGTTCAGGTCACCATCGATGGTGACGTTCCTGTTGACCACCAGCACCTGGGTCAGGGCGACGGTCATGCTGGTATTGAACGTGACAATGTCGCCGTTCTGCGCGGACGTCAGGGCGGCGCGCAGGGAGCCCACGCCGCTATTGAGGTTGTTGGTGGCGGTCCAGGTAGCCAGGCCCCACTGGTACTCGCTCATGGCATTGGCCGAGAGCACGTTGGCGCTTTCGATGGTGCCGGTGGCGATTTCCAGGTCCCAGTCGCCACCCAGGCCGGTGCGGTCGTTGGACGCCGCCACATCGCGGCCGGTCAACTGCGCCAATGAATCCACCAGGCTCAAACCACGCTCGCCTTCGGCGGTGTAGCAGCCATAGATCAGGATATCGCCACCGGCGTTCATGTCCTGGCCGATCTGCGCCAGCACTTCGCTACGGGCCTGGACGTTATCCGCCGACAGGTAGCTGTTGCCCAGCCACAAATCACCGGCGTTGCCGTGGGCGATGATCTGCACCGAGCTGACGCCCTGGTGGGTGTCCAGGTAATCGGCAATCTGCTGCAAGCCGTCCTTCGTGGCATCCAGCTGTACGACCTGGGTACCGGGCGCCACGCCTTCGAGCAGGCTGGCGGAATCCTTGACCCGGGAATCGACAAACACCACGGATTTGCCCGGCACGGCAGCCTGGGTGGCATCGACCTGGCCCTGGGGCGCATGGGTATCGGTCGCCTGGTCCGCCGTTGGCGTCTTGGCCGCCTCGGCAGTGGGCTGCGCGTCCGGCTGCGCGGCATCGGCCACGGTGGCCGCCCCCGCGCCGTCGAACAGCATTCGCGGTTCCAGGGACATGATCATTGGCGATGCCAGGGCCTGTGTGCCCTCGGTTACCCGCGATTTGCCTTTGCTCCACCACATGACGATCACCTGGACTCGAACTTTCTGAAACGCAAATGAAAAAAACCGCAGTCAGCTGACGGCGGCGTCGGTTTTCATACGAATGACATTGGCGGCGCTTGCAGACCCATCGCGCCAGAACGACAACTCGGCATACTTTTCAAACAGGTCCGGCGGCAACAAGGTCCGCCGGGCTTGCGGCGCGACCTTGGGCTTGACCTTATGCAGGCCGGCCACGCCCAAGGCCTGGTCGAAGGCCGGTGCGTCGTAGGTCAAGTGATTGAAATCGTGTTCGAACCAGGGCTCGCCGATGAACTCGTACACCAGGCGCATCACCCGCTCCGGGGCCTGGCTCAACAAGTCGTAGTCGACGATCAGCAGCGACTCGGCGTTCTCGCCGTAATAGGCCTCTTTGAGCGCCGTCCAGGCGAACCCCACCAGGCGGTTGCGCTGGGCCAGGGTTTCACAGCGGCTGTAGACGGTGTTGCGCTCGTCATCGTCATTGAACAGCTTGGTGTTCTCGAACGGGTTGGCACGGTAGAGCCGCTCCAGGCTGTCGAGCACCCAAGCGACGTTGCGCACACAGGCGATGGTCTTGGCTTGGGGGTACAGGTCCTGCAGGGCTGGCAGGCGGGCACACCATTGGCGGTTGGTGTCGAAGATGACCGGCTTGTCGGCTTTGTCGGCGTAGTAGGAATCGAAGAGGCCGCGCAAGAGGCGGCGGCGCAGGTCGGTGTCGATCACCGAGCCGAACTCGCTGCCGGCGCTGCATTGCTGCAGGACGCTGTTGAACAGCGTGCCGACGGGACTGGTCATGCCGGCATGAAAGCGCGGGTTCTGCAACAAAATGGCAGAGAGCAGGGTCGAGCCTGAGCGCGGCAAACCGGAAATGAAGTGAAACTGCGGCAATCCATTCACCTTTGTTTGTAGTCCTTTTGTAGCCGAAGCGTAGCCGAGGAAACAATCTTCGCCTAGTAGTACTTTGATATCAGATTCATCCCAAGCCATAAAAGAAGATGGACGGTAGCGACGCTCGGGAACCTGAATCGATTAAGCCGTGTCGCGACATTTTTCCGCCCGCTTCGCTCGGCAAAATCAAACATCCCGGTCTACGCTCAGCCGTGCGTGACCAGGCCAGGGAAACAAGGAGTCGGGCTGATCGCACTCTTGTCCTTCACGTCCGGGCACTGCAAGAACCAATCACCTGAAGGATGAGGAATCTATGGAAGTATTCATCGGCACTATCCAGTCGTTCGCCTTTAACTTTGCACCCAGGGATTGGGCGCTGTGCAACGGGCAGACGCTTGCCCTTTCCCAGTACCAGACCTTGTTCGCCCTGATCGGCGTGACCTACGGAGGCAACGGCCAGACCACCTTCATGCTACCCAACCTGCAAGGTCGCCTGCCCATGGGCCAAGGCAGTGGCCTGGGCCTGACCCCGCGGGTCATCGGAGAGATATCCGGCACCGAAAACGTCACGGCAACGCTCAACAACCTGCCCAACCACACCCATGCCCTCCCCGGCATTACCGCTTCCACTACCCTGCAGTTGGCCAACCCGGCCAGCAACCCGGTGAATACGCCCACGGCAACCAACTCGTTCATCGGCACCTCGGGCACCGGGCCGGGCTCGGCGGCGATCTATTCCGACCAGATAGGCGCTTCGCCAGTGCCGCTGCAAGGCGTGACCACCACGGTCAACGGCACGGTCGCCCCCACCGGCGGCAACACGCCGATGACGGTCATGAACCCGTTCCTGGCCATCAACTTCAGCATCGCCCTTCAAGGCTACTTCCCGTCCCGTAACTGATGAGCCGCCGGAGGGCTGCGGTCCTCCGGCCTTTTGGAGTGTCGACATGCTGCAACAGGTTCATAGCCGCCATTTCCAACCGCTGCTGGGCCAGACCGGCAGCCTGACCCTCCCCGACGGCAGCTGCCTGCCGGTGCGCTTCGAAACCCTTGAAGAAAGCCCACGGGCAAAGATGCCGAACACCGCGCGGATGCCGTTCAGCGTGGAATTCAACAGCCTGGAAGGTACTGAATTCGTCGACGGACTCTGCGCTCTGGAAGTGCCGGAACTGGGCAAGATCGAGGGGGTGTTCGTATCACGGATACCGCCCATGGGGCGGGATCCGACGCTGGGGTATTTCTACATCGCGTTTAACTGACTGGACTCATTTCAAACTGTGGTAGCGAGCTTGCTCGCGATGGCGTCAGCCCAGACGACCCGGAACCTGTGGCGAGGGAGCTTGCTCCCGCTCGGCTGCGAAGCAGTCGCAAAACCTGACAAAACTGTCCGACTGGAGAAAGACAGAGGGCCTGCTTCGCAGGCCAGCGGGAGCAAGCTCCCTCGCCACGGGTTCCGGATGGATGGAAGATCGCCTTCGCGAGCAAGCTGGCTCCCACAGGGGTACGGCGTCATTCAGTTGCCTTTCGGATACCAGACCAACCGCTCCGCCGCCGGGTTGCGCTCTTGCACTTCGAAGCCCAGCGCCAGGTAGTGCCGACGGGCGTGGGGGTTGCTGGCCCAGACCACGGTCGCCACCGGGCAGCGGATCTGTTGCGCGGCTTTCTGCACCCCTTGCAACACCGCCCGGCCATAGCCCTGGCCACGGGCCTGGGGGATGAAGGCCAGGTACAGCACGCGAATCTCATTGGGGCCGAAATCCGTACTCAAGGCGCCAATCGCAGTGCCGAGTTTTTCCACGACGTAATGCATGGCGTTGGGGAAGTTCTCGCCCAACCCTTGCTCCTGCACCTGGAACTGCTGGGCAATCACCTGCTGTACCTGTTCATGTTCGCCGTCGATCCATTGCAGGTCCGGCCGCGCCGCCTGGTACAGGCCCTGCAGGAACGGACCATCGCTGATCCGCGATGGACGCACCACCAACCCCTCTGCCGCCACCGAATCCATGCTTGCCCCCTAGGCCTAGAACCCGCTTTCCCTGACACCCAACGCCGCCAACCGCCGCCAGGCCGCTCCCAACACCGACTCGCCCTCGCCCTGCAACACCGCCACGCCACGCAGCGGCTGCACCGGAGCGGACGTGGCGTCCACCGTACTCAGGCGCACGCCGTACTGGGCCTGGACCGGCTCGGCCCGTTGTTGCGAGTCGCGGCGCACCGCAATCGGCCCGTGATGGTCGGACGTCAACGCTTGCTGTTCGACCCAGGCCACGCCGTTGGTGTCGATTTCATTCAACCGCACGGCCATCGATGTGTGCATCGGATCGTCAGCGATGAACCGGCCCGTGGCACCCGGCCCGACCCGCCAAAGCTCGGCTTCGGTGAGGTAGCCGCGCAACCGCGAATCGGTCTGCACCACCCGCGCCAGTGCCTGTGTGGGTGACAACCAGCGCCCTATCGACAGTTGCGGCAACACATCGCGCACCTGACCGGCATGGGGCGCACGCAACAACAGCCGTTCGCGCTGGGCCACCAGGCCGCGGTACTCGGCCACCGCTTCGGCCAGTTGCTGTTCGACGATGCCGGCATCGGCGGCGGTTTCGCTGCGCCCGGCCTGACGGCGCATCTGCAACTGCTGGATCTCGATTTCCCGGCGCACGATGGCCAGGCGCGACGCCATGTCCGGCGACTCCAACTCAATCAGCACATCGCCCTGGGCCACGGTCTGGCCGTCGTGCACATTCACCTGTTTGACCCGCGCCGCCACCGGCGCATGCAAGGCACTGGCGCGCCCGGCCTCGAGCATGGCCGGCACTTCCACCGCGCTGCGCCAGGGGAGCAGCAACACCAGCAGGAGTGCCAGCAACACCAGGCCACTCAGGAGCATCCGCCCGCCGTGGGCTTGCTCACGACGACTCCACCATTGCCGCCACTCATTCACGATGGGCATGAAAATGAACCACACCAATTCCACCATCATTAGAAAAATGCCCAGCACCTTGAAGAACAGGTGATAGACCGCCAAGGCAATCCCGAAAAACAACAATGCCCGCCACAGCCACGAGCCATAACCCCACACCAGCAAACGCCGACGCATCTTCGGCGACCAGGGTTCCGGCGCCGCCGCGCCATACCCGAACAAGGCTTCGCGCAGGCGCCAGCGACACAGGGCAAACGCCCGCCCCTGAAGGTTATCCACCGCCCAGAAATCACTGAGCAGGAAATACCCGTCGAAGCGCATGAAGGGGTTCAGGTTGATGATCAACGTGGTGATCCAGGTGGCGCTGGCCAACATGAACGCCGCGGTACGTGCCGGCCCGTCGGGCAACAGCGACCAGGCCAGCAGCGCGATGCACGCCAGCAGCAATTCGGCCAGCACCCCACCGGCACCGATCAGCAACCGTGCGCGGCGATCCCTGATCCGCCAGGCGTCGCTGACGTCGGTATAGAACATCGGCAACAGCACCATGAACGCCACGCCCATGCTCTGCACCCGGCAACCGGCGCGCTTGGCCATGAAGGCGTGGCCGAACTCGTGGCACAGCTTGGCGAAGAGCAACGCCGCCCCGAACGCCAGCGCACCGCCCAGGCTGAACAGGTGTGGAAACGTCGCGACGAATCGCTGCCAGTCCCGCGACACCAGGAAGATGCCAAGACCCAGGGTCAGCGGCAGGCCATAGCGCAGGCTCCCGGGGCCGAACCGCGCCAACCAGGGCCAGGCCCGATTGAGAAAGGCGTCCGGGCGCCACAGCGGAATGCGAAAAAACAGGTATTGGTGCAGCAGGATCTGCCACACGCTCTGGCGTTGCGCGGCGGTCTTGAACAGATAACTGTCACGCTGTTGCGGGTCCATCGCGCTGATCAGGTCATGACCACGCAAGAAGCCCAGCAACTGCTCCAGCGATTCCCCGTTGAGCGGTAGGCCCGGCTCGCGGTTCGCGGCCTGCAGTACCTGTTCCGGATCGCCCAGGGACCAGTGCCGCAACATGCGCATCGCCGCCGCGCCCAGTTTGAAATAGCGCCCGCGCACCGGATCGGCCAAGGTCCACTGCGGAGAACCGTCCGGGTCTGAGGCCGCCGGGGACAGTTGCGGGTCCGGCCGCAGGCTCGGCAAGTCCATGCTACAGGCCTACGCTCTGGCGCAGGCCGGCCAGCGGCCGCCGCAGCAGGTACACCGCCAGCGGGGCACGGTCGCCGAAGACCTTCGCCGTGCCTCGCAGGCCAATGCGCGGCGCCGTGGCATCGAAACGCGCATCCAATCGATACGCCAGTTGGCCGGCGGCGGTAGGCTGCGCTTCATAGGCCGAACGCTCGAGCCGGGCCAGGTGCCGCTGCAACGGGTCGCTGTCGAGAAACAACGCAACTTGCGCACCGGGCTCAAGGGCAATCGCGTCACCCACCGCCAATTCAATGCGTAACTCGGCCTGGTTTGGATCGGCGATTTCCATCAGCCGCTCACCGGTCTGCACGGGCTTGCCGAGCCAGCGCTCAGCGTCGGCAAACACCGCGATGCCATCCCGCTCGGCGCGCACTTCGCTGCGCTTGAGCAGTTCAAGTGCGTAGTTGCGCTCGGCGCGCTTCTGCTCGACGCGGGCAGCCAGCAGGTCAATCTTGGAACTGGATTCAGCGTCGGCAAACGAGCGCTGGGAATTGGCCTTGAGTTCGGCCTCGGCCACGCCCAACGCCCGCTCGGCCACATCGGCCTGGGCCTTGAGACTGGTACTTTCGAAACGCAACAACAGGTCGCCGTTCTTGACGCTCTGGTTGGGCTTGACCAGGAACTCGGCGATCACCCCATCCAACGGCGCCGCCACCACTTGCCCGCCCAGCGGTACCACTTCGGCCGGGGCCAAAACGGACTGGCGCACCGGGATCAGCAAGCCCAGCAGCAACAGCGCCACCAGCGCCACCTGGCGCTTCCGTGTCCAGCGCAGGCGCCATGGCTTGCGCGGTTGCAACGCCAACCACGCATGGCTGTAGGTGTCGCCCAGTTGCGACAGCAGCACTTGCTCCGGCGGCGTCCATGGCAGGTCGCGGGCCAACCACAAACCGCCGAACACCTGGCCCTGATGATCGATCAACGGCAGCCAGAACACTTGCCCGGCCGACAGGCTGCGCCAGTCTGCCCGGATGGATTCGCTCACCCCATCGGCGGCGATCACCCGGGCCTGGTTCAACAGGCCCTGTTTGAACAACTGCGCCACCGCCTGCTCGACAAACGCCACGAACGGCGCATTCGGCTCCACGGTAGTGACGCCGGTCACGGCCTGGACCTTGCCGGCGATCAACAACGCGGCGTGGCGAAAGCCGAACAGCGCCTGGCCGTCGTTGACCAGGCTGTAACTCAGCTGCTCCGGTGTACGCGCAGCCCTCGTCTGGCGCTCCAGATCGAGGAAGCGGGCGAACACCTGCTCGGTACTGCCCGTCACTGGCGCGTTCACTTCGACTCCGAGAAACGCGCCGTGCCGCTCATGCCGGACAGCAGGCCGCTGGCATCCGGCACGTTCGCCACCAGCAGCAGCGTCTGGCTGCCCTCGTCGATGCGCGCGCCCAGGCGCTTGACCGTCGCTTGCAACGGCTTGCCGGTTTCATCGGGGACGAAGGTAAAGGGTTGGCCGGGCTTGAGCCGGTCCATCCAGCGTGAAGGCACCAGCAGGTGAATCTCCAGGGTGCGGTTATCGACCACATCCAGCAATGGCGCGCCGGCCGCGACGCTTTCATAACGCTGGACCTTGCGCGCCACCACCTGTCCATCGAACGGCGCGATCACGCTGCAACGCTTGACCTGCACCTGGTACACCTGGGATTGCGCCTGGGCCTCGCTGAGCCGCGCCTCGGCCCGCGACACCTCGAAACGCCCAACGGATTTCAACGCCGCCAACTGCCGGTTATGGGCCAGTTCTTCACCGGCACCACGGCTGGCCGCCTGGGCCGCATTGAGCTGGGCCTGATAGGCCGAACAATCGAAACGCGCCAGGGTGTCACCCTTCTTGAACGACTCGCCCTCGCTGAACGGCAACTCGACAATCCGCCCGGCCAACTCGCTGGCCAACACTGCCTGGTCCCGTGCTCGAAGCACGCCACGCGCCTCGCTGGCCGACGCACTGGTCGAGACGTTGCTCTCCAGCAACGGATCGTCGGAAGCCGGCGTCTGCGCCTGAACCTCGCACGTGATGAAGGCCAATCCCACAACCCAACTGCTCAAACGTCGCATGACCGTTACTCCCTGACGGATGGGCGGAGTCTACGACAGCGGTGGGGGGCGTCAAGGGAGTAGCGGTGAAGAAGGGGGAATTCTCTGTGGCAACGGTGGTGTTGACCTCGCGATTTCTTCAACTTAGGATTCGCTCACTGCTCAACCCCGTACGCAGAGATTAAGTTCTCTGGCCGTTGGGGTGAAAACACCGGCTTCGGCCGGTTTTTTCGTTTCTGGGGATTGAGAACAGCTCCAGAGTTGAACGCACTCCTTGTGGCGAGGGAGCTTGCTCCCGCTGGACTGCGCAGCAGTCCCAAACCCTAACGCCTCGGTGTATCAGGCAGATCGCATTCAAATTGCTTGGGGTTGCTGCGCAACCCAGCGGGAGCAAGCTCCCTCGCCACAGGTTCTGTGATCGACGGATCATCGCGCTGCCTACTCCACCAACCTCAACACCCCATCGCAATACACCACCTCGCGCCCCAACCAAGCCACATCCACCTGAGGCAATACCGCCGAAGGCTTGCGCAATTCACGCAGCAGCGTCGAGCCGTGGGACAGGCGGCCACCCATGCGCGCGATCACCGCACGGGCGCTTTGATAGTGGGCGTGGCGACCAGGGTCCAGGGTGTCCTCCAACAGGATATCCTCGCCCAAAATACCTTGAGCCTGCCCCGGGGAAATCAAGAAACCACTCGCCTGCTCGGTGCCTTCACGGCCGTCCTGCCAGAAGCTGCCGTCACGGCTACGAATGTCCGGGTGCGGGGTGAACCAATACGCCCGGTCCACCGCCGGCATGGCGTGATGCAAGCGAAAGAAAATCCGCATCAGGTTGTCGCGATACCATTCGCGCACTTGCAAGTAATAACCGCGCAGCCCCGGCAGGCCGGCGCCATGGGCCAGGCGAATCGCCAACGGCCATTGTGGGAAGGCCTGCAACGGCAGCTCGGTCGGTGCCGGGCGTGGCGTCGCTGGGTCGGTCTCCCACGGCAGCCGATGGGGGCTGTGTTCAAGGTTGTCATAGGCGGTCGGTGGCCGTCCCAGCCAGTCACCGCCACTGCTGGCCAAGGCGCTGGCGATGCACAGGTTGCCTTGCACCACGAACACGTAGAAACGGGTAAACCAGTCGGCCAGTTGCTGGCCGTCGGCGCCTTGTTCGGTCAGTTCGCGCAGCTCTCGGTCAAAACGTCGCAAGCCGTTTTCCAGCGTCAGCAAATGCCCCCGGGCGATGCGTTGCATGCGCAGGAACAACGGCAGCGAACGCAGCAGGCGCAGTGGCCGCCAAGGCAGGTGAGGGGTGGCCCCACCGACTTCGCCGGCGTAGCTGCTGGCGCTGATGCCCCAGTCGGCCAGCCGGGCGAGAAACAGGTCATTGTTGATGTACGAAGCGCCGCCAAACACTGCCGTGAAGGGCTCGTTGTCCTGCAGCACCCGCGAATCCCAACGCGCCATGATCGCCGGAATGCTCGCCGCCGCGCGGCGCTGGGCGTACTCCACCAACACACTGGGTCGGGGCGGCAGGATCTCGGCGATGTTGGCGGCGGTCAGGTGGCGGCGCCAGCCGTAGTCGCTGATCGGCCGGTATTGCAGCAACCACAGTTGGGTGCCGTCCCAGGCCCATTCGACGTCGCCGGGCACGTAGTGAAAGACCCGCAATACGTCTTGGAGAAAGCGCCATAGCGCCTCGGCGGTCAGGCCGAGGGATGGCTTGAACGTGCCGCTGTTCCATGCCGCGCCGAGACGGGAAATAACCGCCCGCTCGGGGCTCACTTGGCCATCGGCCAACGACTCCAGGTGCCCCTCGACCCATTCCAGTTCAACGGACAGGTGACGCACGAACGCGATCCCGGACAGCCGTGGCGTGATGAAGCGCTGCACCACCACTTCCTCGACACCCGCCGCACTCAACTCGGCAATCCGCGCTGGCACGTTGTGCGTCGGTTCGCGCAGGTACGTGGTGCTCAAGCCCGCATTGGCCGCATCGGCCTGGTCTTCACCGTAACTGGAGGAGCGCACCGCCCAGGTAGCGTCCGGCTGGCCGTCCAAAAAACCCTGCAGGCGCGGATCATCGCAATGGTTGAGCGACAGCGCCGCCGGCACCGGCTGCCCCGCCAGCGCCGCGAGACGCAAGCGGCCGCCTTTGGTATGCGCGACAAAACCACGCTCGCCAGACTCCAGCCATGCCGTGAATTCAGCGGGCGAGTCGATCCATGGGTAGTGGCCCCAACCGGGCTTCAGGCTGATGGTCAGGTCGGCACGGGCCAGAATGGCCGACCAGGCCGCCGCCTGCGCGATGCCCAATACCTTGTCCTGATCGCCCCACACCAGTTCGACCGGGTCGGTAATCCACTCCAGCAATGGCAACGCGGTGTCGGCACGCACCAGATCCCAGTGCGGCACAAAGGCTCGGCAACGAGCGTAGCCGGCGCCCATGCGTTGGTACTGCGCAGGCGTCCAGGCCTGGCTGGAGAACTTGTGGGCAAACAGCGTCGGCTTGTTCGCCAGCAGCCAATGAATGGTCTTGCGAATCGGCAGTGGCGACATCAATGCCGGCAGTCGCCGCTGCCACAAAAACGCGCCCACCGGCGCCAGCAACACGCTGCGGCAAAAGTGCCCCGGTTGCCGTTGCAAGGCGTGCAGCACCAGCAAGGCGTTGACTCCGACCGCCATGATCGCGCTGCCCTTGTCCGTTGCCGCCAGCAATGCCTGCGCGTAGGCCGCCAGGTCTTCACAGGGAGCCTGAGGATTGCTGCCAAAACCAGGCAGCTCCAGCGACACCACGTCGTGGTGTTGAAAATGCGGCAACGCGTCGTCCCACCAATCGGCCGCGCTGCCGTTGCCGGCTAGCAGGTACATCCGGGGCTTACTCATGGGCGCTCCTCAGGCCAAGTCGCGCAGGGCGGCGTCGAGCGTCTGGTAACGGAACGTATAGCCGGCCTCGACGAGACGATTGGGCACCACCCGCTGGCCGTCGAAAAACAACTGGGCCATCTCACCTGCCAAGGCGCGCACCGGCGCAGCGGGAATGTGAAACCACACTGGCCGCTTGAGCACCTTGCCGACACTTTCGGCAAACAACGCCTGGCTGACCGCCTCGGGTGCCACCAGGTTGTAGGTGCCGCACAGGCTTTCATCATCGAAGGCTCGGGCGATCACTTGGATGACATCGTCGCGGTGCACCCAGCTCATGATCTGTTTGCCGTCGCCCATGCGCCCGCCGAACCCCAGGCGAAACGGAATCAGCAACGGCAGCAACGCACCGCCCGGACCGAACACCACGCCCAGGCGCATCACCACCTGCCGCACGCCCAACTCAGTGGCAGGCCGGGCTGAAGCTTCCCAACGCACACAGAGTTCAGCCATGAAGCCATCGCCCTGGGCGGCGCTTTCATCGAGACTTTCGCTGGCGTCACGCACGCCGTAAAAACCCACGGCTGAGGCCTGTATCCACAATGCCGGTTTGTGCCGGGCGTTTTTCAACCAGGCCATCAAGGCTTCGGTGGTGTTGACCCGGCTGGCAATGCGTTGCGCCTCGCGCTTGGGACTCCAACGCGGCCCAGCCACCGGGGCACCCGCCAGGTTGATCACCACATCGAACATTTCGTCATGGCCCAGCTTGCCCAGCGAACGCAGGCAGCGGGCGCGGCCGTCAAACAGATAGGCCGCCTTCAACGGATCGCGAGCCAGCACGCTGACCGTGTGCCCGGCGTCGAGCAATTGATTGACCAGGGTCTCGCCGATAAACCCGGTGCCCCCCGTGACCAGCACGCGCTTGTAGGCGCCGCCGGCAAACGGGTTGGCGGGCTTGCCCGCGCGTTGCATACGCAAGGCCGCCAAGCCGTCGCGAATCCCCGAGGCCGTGACGCCGATGGCGAACAAGGTCAGCAGCCAGCCGCGCCAACCGAGGTCGATCGCGCTCAGGCCCGTGGGCAAACTCGCCCACTGGGCCAATTGCACGCCGTACAACGCGAAGAAGGCCCCGCCGTTGACCGCCAGCACCGTGTGCATGATGCGCTCGATGGCCGGCAGCTTGCGGCTGCGGTCCTCGACCACGAAGTCCCACAGCGTCAGGCAAATCTCCAGGGCGAACAGCAGCGCGATGACAATCGCCCACGTTCCCTCGCAGGCCAGATGCGCCATGCCCAGGAACAGGAGCCCGTAAAAGCACGAGCGCAGGGCGTGGATAGAGAGCTCCAGCCGAGCACTGTGGCGATAGGGCAAGGCGACGGTGAGTTCGTGGTGATACAGGGTATCCAGCGCACCGAGGATCGCTTGGGCAATCAGCAGGGTGATGGCCCAGTCCAGCAATGAAAAATCAGCCATGGTTGGAATCACTCGGCGCGTTGTCAGTCAGGGAGGTATGGCGGTCGTGGCGATAGAGCCAGAACAGCGGCGGCAATAAAACGAGCAGTGCGAAGCTGTCGAACCACAGGTGCGACCAGACCTGTGCCTGGGCGGAAATCCACATGTCCTGGGGTGCCCACAGCAGGATGCCGGCGATCAGCCAACCCCAGGGCATGGCGCGCTTCAATCGATTGCCGATGTGGACGAGGGCGAGCATGTACAGCGCGTAGCTTTGCAACGTGGCGCCGAACAAGGCCAGCCACCAGACTTGTTGCGCGTGGGCCGTCGCGGGCACGGCATTGGTGCCCCAGAACGCTTGTTCGATGGTGTTCAGATAGTGATCGAGCAAGCCAGAGTGACCAGCCCAGGTCAGCGTGACGCCGGCGAGCAGGTGCATCAGGGCCGCCGCGTACAACCAAACGACCAGGGCTTTGCGAAGGGTGCGGTGAGGGGTTGGCATTCCATGTCCTAAAGGCTTGCTTGAGGGCGGCCAGTCTAAAGGAAATGGGAGGGGCTTTACTGGGCTAATTGTGGCGTGGGGATTTAGCGAAATGTCACATCGCCCTCTGGAGCGTAGGAGCTGTGTAGGAGCTGTGTAGGAGCTGTCGAGTGCAACGAGGCTGCGATCTTTCCCTAGACACTTGAGTCCCAAGCGAAAGATCAAAAGATCGCAGCCTCGTTGCACTCGTCAGCTCCTACAGGGTGCAGCCCAGCGGAGCGGTGTGCTGCTTGCGTACAGCAACGTCCTAGGAGATTTCCTTCGAGTTGCGGCGATGTTGGTGAACTTGTCCGCCTTTAGGCTCACCGCTAGTCTGGGTTTGTCACTGAAAAAAGGGTGACACGGACGTGCAAGTCCGAAATATCTGTTTAGGGCGAAACAGCCCATGCCATTCAGCGATCTCAGTTGGATTCGCTGCGTAGCAAAGGCTCCTTACTGGTCGTTTAGGAGTTCCCCAATGACAACAGCAGAAACGAAGCCCACTTCACCCAGCTCCAGCACACTCGACGAAGCAGCCCAACGCGCCCTCGATTACTACCTCAACCCCAAACCGACCGATGAAACCTCGGGCAAAACCCAAACCGCCCAACTCTTCATGGTCGCCCCTGATATCGACACCGAAACCCTGCTGGCCAATGCTTCCGAAGACCTGCTGTCCATCAGCGCCATCGCCGCCGACCTGGCTGATGATGTCGACGGTTCGCGCCGCAGCGTGATCCTGGCGATCAGTCGGATGGCCGAGGGGGTGCATTTGTTGGTGGAGCGGGCGATGGATCGGCTGGAGGTTCAAGCGGCGGGCTGACATACCTGTGGTGAATTGAGGATTGCCATCGCGAGCAAGCTCGCTCCCACAGGGTTTTGTGTCGAACTCAATATCGAGATCAACACCGATCAACTGTGGGAGCGAGCTTGCTCGCGAAGGCGTCAGCCCAGGCAACCCAACCCCCGTGGCGAGGGAGCTTGCTCCCGCTGGCCTGCGAAGCAGGCCCCCGGCATTCCTTCAGGCACACCGCATCGCCGGATTTTGCGACTGCTGCGCAGCCGAGCGGGAGCAAGCTCCCTCGCCACAAGGGTGTATCACTGGCTCACCGCTGCATCCCCCAACGCTTCACCGTCACCCGCTCCAAACTGTCGAACACCAGGTTCTCCACCAGCAACCCGATGAGGATCACCACCGCCAACCCGGCAAACACCTTGTCGGTATACAACTCGTTGCGGTTCTGGAAGATGTACCAGCCCAAACCGCCCTTGCCGCTGGTGGCGCCAAATACCAGCTCGGCGGCGATCAGGGTGCGCCAGGCGAACGCCCAGCCGATTTTCAGCCCGGCGAGGATCGACGGCAGCGCCGCCGGGATCAGGATGAACAAGACAAAGCGCAGGCCCTTGAGCCCGTAGTTGCGCCCAGCCATGCGCAGCGTTTCCGACACGCCAAGAAACCCCGCATACATGTTCAACGCCAGCGCCCACAGCACCGAATGCACCAGCACGAAAATCAGGCTGTTCTGCCCCAGGCCGAACCACAGCAGCGCCAACGGCAACAAGGCAATGGCGGGCAGCGGGTTGAACATCGAGGTCAAGGTCCTGAGCAGGTCGCGGCCCAACTGGGTCGACACCGCCAGGGTAGTCAGGCCAAACGCCAGGAGGATGCCCAGCAAATAACCCTTGAGCAGCACCACCAGGGAAATCCACACTTTGCCCAACAGCTCGCCACTCAGCATTCCGTCGTACAAAGCGCTGGTGGTCTGCAAAAAGCTCGGCAGCAGCAGGTCGTTATTTTGATAGCGGGCTACTCCTTCCCACAGAACCGCCAGCACAATCAGGATCAGCGCTTTACGCAGCCAACCCTGTTGCCAGAGGCGCTGGCCCAGGGGCAACTCCCGCTCCAGCGGCACGTGGGTCAGGGGTTGCAGGTCGACTTCGTATTCTTCGCGCACAGGCGATAATTGGCTCATAAACACTCTCTTTTCAGATCCTGGCACCGCCCCGTAGGAGCTGCCGAGCGAAGCGAGGCTGCGATCTTCCCCCTGACGCTTGAGTCTCGGACGAAAGATCAAAAGATCGCAGCCTCGTTGCACTCGACAGC
This sequence comes from Pseudomonas sp. CG7, assembly GCF_023701885.1. Lineage (NCBI taxonomy): Bacteria > Pseudomonadati > Pseudomonadota > Gammaproteobacteria > Pseudomonadales > Pseudomonadaceae > Pseudomonas > Pseudomonas sp. CG7. Next base: position 51,804 of record NZ_JABAEE010000046.1, read on the forward strand.
TCCTACAGGGTCAGTAGGCGATACGGATGTCGGTGAAATCCAGCTCACGCTCGGCGTCCGGCAACTGGCCTTGCTCGAACAGCAACGAATGAATCCGTCGCGCCGTGTGCTGGAAACCCACGCCGCCGAGGCTGTGCAGGTCGTATTGATGGCTGTGGATTTCCGCCCTCACCCGTCCCGGGTGCGGCGACAACAGCAAAATACGATTGCCCACCACCAATGCCTCTTCAATGGAGTGGGTGACAAACAGCAACGTGAAACGCACCTCCTCCCAGAGCAGCAGCAATTCCTCCTGCATCTTGCGCCGGGTCAGGGCATCGAGTGCGGCGAAAGGTTCGTCCATCAAGAGGATTTTTGGTTGCATCGCCAGCGCCCGGGCAATGGCGACGCGGGCCTTCATGCCACCGGACAAGGTGTGGGGGTAGGCATCGGCAAACGCCGCCAGGCCGACCTTGTCGAGGTAATGCAGCGCCCGCTCCTCGGCCTCGCGACGCTTGAGCGTGCCCGACGCCAACAGCGCGATCATCACGTTCTGCTTGACGGTTTTCCACGGCGGCAATTGGTCGAACTCCTGGAACACCACGATGCGATCCGGGCCTGGCGCGTTGACGGTTTGGCCTTGCAGGCGAATTTCGCCTTCGCACGGTGCGATAAACCCACCAATGGCCTTGAGCAGCGTGGACTTGCCGCACCCGGACGGGCCGAGCAATACAAAGCGGTCCGCCGGATCGACCTCGAAACTCACTTGATGGGTGGCCCGCACCACACGCTGCGGGGTGCGGTATTCCAGGCTGACGTTGTCCACTGACAGCAGCGCAGTGTCAGCGGAGGTGGCGTTGCTGGCCGCGTGGCCTTGCAATGGCGCGTTCATGACGATCAGCTCCCCTGCAATGGCTTGGCGTCCTGGAAGAAATAATCTTCCCACGACGCTGGTTTGTGCTTGATGGCGCCGACGCGGTAGAGGAACTCCGCCAGCGGGTAGGTGTTTTTCGGGGTGTCGGTGAATTCGATCTGCGGGTTGTCGATGATCTTCAGCAAGGTCGCCCGGTCGATCTTGGCCTTGGTCACCCGCAGGTAGATGTCCGCCGCCGCGCCTTTGTCCTTCTGGGCGAACTCGGCCGCTTCAGTCAGCGCCTCGACGAAGGCCTTGTAGGTCTTCGGGTTTTGATCGCGGAATTTCTCGGTGGCGAACAGCACCGTGGGTGAATTCGGCCCGAGCACGTCATAGGAATTGAGTACGACGTGGACGTTGGGATTTTGCAGGGCCTGGTCCTGGAACGGCGGGTTGGAAAAATGCCCGGTCAACTCGGTGCCGCCGGCAATCAACGCGGCCGTGGCGTCCGGGTGCGGGACGGCCAGGGTGTACTTGTCGAGGCGATTGAAGTCCTTGTCGCCCCACTGCTTGGCGGCGGCGAATTGCAGGAACCGCGACTGCACCGACACCCCCACCGCGGGGACCGCGATGCGGTCCTTCTCGGTGAAGTCGGCGATGGTCTTGACGTTCGGGTTGTTGCTCAACAGGTAATAGGGAAAGTTGCCCAGGGAGGCCACAGCCTTGACGTTCTGCTTGCCACGGGTGCGGTCCCAGACCGTCAGCAGCGGTCCGACGCCAGCCCCGGCAATGTCGATGGAACCCGACAGCAACGCATCGTTGACCGCCGCGCCGCCTGATAGCTGGGTCCAGTCGACCTTGATGTCGATGCCCTCCTCCTTGCCATGCTTCTCGATAAATTGCTGGTCGCGGACCACGTTCAGCAACAGGTAAACGATGCCGAACTGTTCGGCGATGCGAATCTCCCCCTCGGCGTGGGCGCTGGCGGGCGCGACGAGGCTGCCGGCCAGCAAACTGAACCCCAGGCCGATGGCGGCGGCCAGCGGGGCAAAAGCAATGCGTGTGGACATGGCGATTCTCCGGGCTTTTTGCGCGAGGCGCAGCCGATCAGAAAGGGGCGTCGCCCGGGATGGTGGTGCGGTACAGCTTGCGGCGCAGATGACTCGGGCAACCGGCGGCCAGGTGAATCAGCGAGCGGTGGTCCCAGAACACCAAGTCGTGGGGCTGCCATTGATGGCGATAGATGTTCTGCGGCAGCACGCTGTGGGCATACAGATCCGTCAGGATGGCTTTGCTTTCATCTTCCGGCAGGCCGACGATGCGGGTGGTGAAGCCTTCGCTGACGAACAGCGCCTTGCGCCCGGTTTCCGGATGGGTGCGGACGATGGGATGCACGACTTCGGCGACCTGGGCCAGTTGCTCAGGCGTGAGCGTCGGGCGCCAGTTGCCTTCGAATTTGGTCTCGCTGTAGCGCGCCGTGTAGGAGTGCGCCGCCGAACGGCCCTCCACCGCTTTACGCAGCGCTTCCGGCAACCCGTCCCAGGCCTTGTGCATGTCAGCGAACAGCGTATCGCCGCCTTCGCTTGGCAGCTCCTGGGCATGAAGCATCGAGCCGAGGCTGGGCAGTTCTTTATAGGAAAGGTCTGAATGCCAGAACTTGCCGGCATCCCCCAGGCCGATGGATTGGCCGTTTTCGATGATGTTGGAAACGATGAGGATTTCCGGATGCCCGGCCAGCAGGAATTGCTTGAGCACATGGATCTGCAGCGCGCCAAAACGACGGCTGAAAGCAATGTGCTGTTCGGGTGTGATGCGTTGGTCGCGAAACACCACGACGTGATAGTCCAAGTGGGCGCGGTGGATGCGGGCGAAATCCTGGTCGTTGATGGGGCTGGACAAGTCCAGGCCAACGATCTCGGCGCCTACGGCATCGGGGAATGGACGGATGTCGAACGACTGCGGCGCGATGTTCGCGGCATTTGAATCTGGAGAAAAAGAGACGACTGGCATACATCACTCCCACGCACGGCGCGCTTGAATGGGCGCGCAATCGATCAAAACTCACGGCGTTACCGTGTTGGTTTGTGTCGTGCGGCGCGCCGATTGGTCGGCAGGTACGCAGGGGAATGACTTTAAAGGTATAAGAAAAGTAATTTAAATACTAAAAACGCATAACCATATGGCAGAACCGGTGGGAGCGACTCTGATCCTGTGGGAGCGAGCTTACTCGCGATGGCGTCAGGTCAGACACGCATCTGTCGCTGACACATTGCTATCGCGAGCAAGCTCGCTCCCACAAGGGT
>NZ_JABAEE010000047.1:0-54627 GCF_023701885.1 Pseudomonas sp. CG7
CCCGCCATCCCCTCCCAACCCACACCCGGGCGGACGCCCCCGGGCCCGCGATCGCGGTATGGCACCATAATATCCGCCGCTGATACACCGCTATCGCGAGCAAGCTCGCTCCCACAGGGGGCATGGCCAGGCTAGCCGAAAACGTTCTTTCAGTGTTGTTCAAAATTGTTCATTGTCAACCCGTCCATTGTTCAGTTGTTCATTCCTGATTGTTCACTTCTGTTCATCAACGAACGCCTTTTGCCTGCCAATCCAGTAAAAAATCACCCTGATCAAGGGTTTGTGATTTCTGGCACGGCTATCGCTTTGAAGCTCGGGTCGCTTGACTCCAAATAATAAAAAGGCCGAGCCATGTCATTAAAGCTTGAGCACATCTGTCGCACCGTCGAAGGCCAGACCTGGATCGACGATGCCAATCTGAGTTTCGAACCCGGATCCTTCAACGTCCTGTTGGGCCGCACGCTGTCCGGCAAGACCAGCCTCATGCGCCTGATGGCGGGTCTGGACAAGCCCGACAGCGGCCGCATCCTGATGAACGGCGTCGACGTCACCCACCGTCCGGTGCGGTTGCGCAACGTGTCGATGGTTTACCAGCAGTTCATCAACTACCCGACCATGACCGTTTTCGAAAATATCGCCTCGCCGTTGCGCCAGGCCGGTGTGTCCGAAGAAATCATCCAAAGCAAGGTCCTGGAAACCGCAAAGATGTTGCGGATCGAGAAGTTTCTCAAGCGCCATCCACTGGAATTGTCCGGCGGCCAGCAGCAGCGCACGGCCATGGCCCGGGCCCTGGTCAAGGACGCCGAGCTGATCCTGTTCGACGAGCCTTTGGTGAACCTCGACTACAAGCTGCGCGAAGAGCTGCGCCAGGAAATGCGCGAGCTGTTCCAGGCCCGCCACACCATCGCCGTCTACGCCACCACCGAGCCTAACGAGGCGCTGGCCTTGGGCGGCACCACCACGATCCTCCACGAGGGCCGGGTGATTCAGAGCGGCAAGTCGTCTTCCGTCTACCACCAGCCGCAAACCGTGCTGGCCGCCGAGCTGTTTTCCGAACCACCGATCAACCTCATGCCGGGTCGTATTGCCGGTAATGAAGTCAGCTTCGCCAATTTCGTGCACTTCCCGCTGAACGTCGACCTGCGCCCGGTGGGCGAGGGCGAGTTCCGCTTCGGCGTGCGCCCCAGCCATATTTCCCTGGTGCCAAGCAACGACGATGACCTCGAACTGGCGGTGACCGTCGAGGTGGCCGAGATCAGCGGCTCGGAGACGTTCCTGCATGTGCGCAACGAACATTTCCTGCTGGTGCTGCACTTGCCAGGGGTGCATGAGTACGACGTGGACGCGCCGATCCGCATCTACATTCCGACCCATAAACTGTTTGTCTTCGATGCCCAAGGCAAGCTGGTCCAGGCCCCCGGCCTGCGTATTGCGAGGGTTGCCTGATGGCTGAAATTCGTTTGCAGAACCTTGCCCACAGCTACACCAGCACCCCGGCGGGCCCCGAGGACTACGCGATCCGCGAGATGAACCATATCTGGGAGCAGGGCGGTGCCTATGCGCTGCTCGGCCCTTCGGGCTGCGGCAAGTCCACTTTGCTCAACATCATTTCCGGCTTGCTCAGCCCTTCCGAAGGGCAAGTGATGTTCGACAGCAAAGTTGTCAACGACCTGACCCCGGAACGCCGCAACATCGCCCAGGTGTTCCAGTTCCCGGTGGTCTACGACACCATGACGGTGTTTGACAACCTGGCGTTCCCGCTGCGCAACCAGGGCATGGCCGAGGCGAAGGTCCACACCAAGGTGCAGGAAATCGCCGAGGTCCTGGACCTGCAGAACCTGCTGGACAAAAAGGCCCGCAACCTCACCGCCGATGAGAAACAGAAAGTCTCCATGGGCCGCGGGTTGGTGCGCGACGATGTGTCGGCGATCCTGTTCGACGAACCGCTGACGGTGATCGACCCGCACCTGAAATGGAAGTTGCGGCGCAAGCTCAAGCAGATCCACGAGCAGTTCAACATCACCATGGTCTACGTCACCCACGACCAGTTGGAAGCCTCGACGTTCGCCGACAAGATCGCGGTGATGTACGGCGGCCAGATCGTGCAGTTCGGCACGCCTCGGGATTTGTTCGAGCGCCCCAGCCACACCTTTGTCGGCTACTTCATCGGCAGCCCGGGGATGAACCTGATCGAAGTCACGGCGCAGCCCGGTGGCGTCGGCTTCGCCTCGACCCATTTGCCCCTGTCGGACACCTTGCAACGGCGTATCGCCGAAGCCGAGGGCAAAAGCCTGAAGGTCGGTATCCGCCCCGAGTTCGTGCATGTCTGGGATGGGCCTTACGACGACGCGATGCGGGCCGACGTGGTCCACGTCGAAGACCTGGGCACCTACAAGATCCTGACCCTCAACCTCGATGGCGCACCGCTGAAGGTCCGCCTGGCCGAAGACAAGCCCGTACCGGAAGGTACGGCGTACATCAGTTTCCCGGCCCAATGGCTGATGGTCTATGCCGATGAGTATTTGCTGGAACCGTTGAGCGAGGTGCAGCCATGAACAAGGTGCAGAACAACAAGGCCTGGTGGTTGGTGTTGCCAGTGTTCCTGCTGGTGGCCTTCAGCGCCGTGATCCCGATGATGACCGTGGTCAACTATTCGGTGCAGGACATCTTCGATCAATCCAGCCGCTATTTCGTCGGCGCCGATTGGTACAAGCAGGTGCTGCTCGATCCACGGCTGCACGATTCGCTGCTGCGCCAGTTCATCTACTCGGCGTGCGTGCTGCTGATTGAAATCCCCCTGGGCATCGCTATCGCCCTGACCATGCCGACCAAGGGCAAATGGTCATCCCTGGTACTGATCATCCTGGCGATTCCGCTGCTGATCCCGTGGAACGTGGTGGGCACCATCTGGCAGATTTTCGGCCGCGCCGACATCGGTTTGCTGGGCTCCACCCTTAACGGCCTGGGCATCAACTACAACTATGCGGCCAACACCATGGACGCCTGGGTCACCGTATTGGTGATGGACGTCTGGCACTGGACGTCGTTGGTGGCGCTGCTGTGTTATTCGGGGCTGCGGGCGATTCCCGACGTCTATTATCAAGCGGCGCGGATCGACCGGGCGTCCAACTGGGCGGTGTTCCGGCACATCCAGTTGCCGAAGATGAAGAGTGTGCTGCTGATCGCCGTGATGCTGCGCTGCATGGACAGCTTCATGATCTACACCGAGCCGGTCGTGCTCACCGGCGGCGGGCCGGGCAACGCCACCACGTTCCTCAGTCAGACCCTGACGCAGATGGCCATCGGCCAATTCGACCTGGGCCCGGCGGCGGCGTTTTCCCTGGTGTACTTCCTGATCATTCTGTTGGTGTCCTGGCTGTTCTACACCGCCATGACGCACTCCGACGCCAACCGTTGAGGCCCGCACAATGAGCAAGAGAAAGCTGATTCCGCTGTTGATCTACATCCTGTTCCTGCTGGTGCCCATCTACTGGCTGCTGAACATGTCGTTCAAGAGCAACACCGAGATCCTTGGCGGCCTGACCCTGTGGCCCCACGATTTCACCTTCCACAACTACAAGGTGATCTTCACCGACCCGAGTTGGTACACCGGTTACCTCAACTCGCTGTACTACGTGAGCCTGAACACGGTGATTTCCCTGGGCGTTGCGTTGCCGGCGGCCTATGCGTTTTCCCGTTATCGGTTCCTGGGGGACAAGCATCTGTTCTTCTGGCTGCTGACCAACCGGATGGCGCCACCGGCAGTGTTCCTGTTGCCGTTTTTCCAGCTGTATTCGTCCATCGGCTTGTTCGACACCCATATCGCCGTGGCCCTGGCTCACTGCCTGTTCAACGTGCCGTTGGCGGTGTGGATCCTCGAGGGGTTCATGTCCGGGGTGCCGAAAGAAATTGACGAGACTGCCTACATTGACGGCTACAGTTTCCCCAAGTTCTTCGCCAAGATCTTCATTCCGTTGATCGGCTCCGGCATCGGCGTCACGGCATTTTTCTGCTTCATGTTTTCCTGGGTCGAGCTGTTGCTGGCCCGTACGCTCACCTCGGTGAATGCCAAGCCGATCGCGGCGGTCATGACCCGTACGGTGTCGGCGTCGGGTATCGACTGGGGGGTGCTGGCGGCGGCGGGCGTGTTGACCATCCTGCCGGGCATGCTGGTGATCTGGTTCGTTCGCAACCACGTGGCCAAGGGCTTTGCCCTGGGCCGGGTCTGAGGAGTCGATGATGGAATGGATGAACTGGACCGTCCCGACGGCGGCTTTTTTTGGTGTCATCGCCTTGCTGCTGGTGGGCATGACGACGTGGGAATTGCGTTCGCCGAGTATCCCTCGGCGTGGTTTCCTGCCGATTGCCACGACCCGTGGCGATCGGTTGTTTATCGGTCTTCTCGGTAGCGCCTACCTGCACCTGCTGGTGATTGGCGTGACCGACTGGAGCATCTGGATAGCGTTCGCGTTGTCTTTGGTGTGGCTGTTGGCAGTGATGCGGTGGGGCTAATCGCGACAACGCGACGATCAGGCTCTTAAACCCAAACAGGAGAGGTCTCTATGTTCGATAAAAACAATAAGCTGCGACATAGCGTTTCATTGGCAGCCATGCTGGCACTCAGCGGGCTGAGCGCTACGGCCTGGGCCGACGCCTATGAAGACGCCGCTAAAAAATGGATCGGCAGTGAATTCAAGCCGTCGACCCTGACAGCCGAGCAGCAGCTTGAAGAATTGAAGTGGTTCATCAAGGCCGCCGAACCGTTTCGCGGGATGAAAATCAACGTGGTGTCGGAAACCATCGCCACCCACGAGTATGAATCCAAGGTATTGGCCAAGGCCTTTAACGAAATCACCGGGATCCAGCTGACTCACGACCTGCTGCAGGAAGGCGACGTGGTGGAGAAGCTGCAGACCCAGATGCAGTCGGACAAGAATATCTATGACGGCTGGGTCAACGACTCGGACCTGATCGGTACGCACTTTCGCTACGGCAAGACCGAGTCGATCACCGACCTGATGGCCAACGAAGGCAAGAATTTCACTTCGCCGACCCTGGACCTCAAGGACTTCATCGGTATTTCCTTCACCACCGCGCCGGATGGCAAGGTCTATCAACTGCCCGACCAGCAGTTCGCCAACCTGTACTGGTTCCGCGCCGACTGGTTCGAGCGTGCGGACCTGAAGGCCAAGTTCAAGGAGAAGTACGGCTACGAGTTGGGCGTACCGGTGAACTGGTCGGCCTATGAGGACATCGCCAAGTTCTTCTCCGAAGATGTCAAGGAGATCGACGGCAAGCGTGTCTATGGCCACATGGACTATGGCAAGAAAGATCCATCCCTGGGCTGGCGCTTCACCGATGCCTGGTTCTCCATGGCCGGTGGCGGCGACAAGGGCCTGCCCAACGGTTTGCCCGTGGACGAGTGGGGCATTCGTGTCGAGGACTGCCATCCGGTCGGTTCCAGCGTGACCCGTGGCGGCGACACCAACGGTCCTGCGGCCGTGTTCGCCACCACCAAATACGTGGATTGGATGAAGAAGTACGCGCCACCGGAAGCGGCGGGCATGACCTTCTCCGAATCCGGCCCGGTGCCGTCCCAAGGCAACATCGCCCAGCAGATTTTCTGGTACACCGCTTTCACCGCCGACATGACCAAGCCGGGCCTGCCGGTGGTGAATGCCGACGGCACGCCGAAATGGCGCATGGCGCCGTCGCCACGCGGTCCGTATTGGGAAGAGGGCATGAAGCTGGGGTATCAGGACGTTGGTTCCTGGACGTTCATGAAGTCCACGCCTGAGAAGCAGAAACTCGCGGCCTGGCTCTATGCGCAGTTCGTGACGTCCAAGACGGTATCGTTGAAGAAGACCATCGTCGGCCTGACGCCGATTCGTGAGTCGGACATCAACTCCCAGGCCCTGACCGACCTGGCGCCGAAGCTCGGTGGCCTGGTGGAGTTCTACCGCAGCCCGGCCCGCGTGCAATGGACCCCGACCGGGACCAACGTGCCGGACTACCCACGCCTGGCTCAACTGTGGTGGAGCCACATCGCCGAAGCCGCCAGCGGCGAGAAAACCCCTCAGCAGGCCCTCGACGGGTTGGCCAAGGACCAGGACGCGATCATGACGCGTCTGGAACGCTCCAAGGCCCAAGCCACCTGCGCACCTAAGATGAACCCTGAGCGCGACGCGCAATACTGGTTCGACCAGCCGGGTGCTCCGAAGCCGAAACTGGCGAACGAGAAGCCGAAAGGCGAAACCGTAAGCTACACCGAGCTGTTGAAGTCGTGGGAGGCGGCCCGCAAGTAACTCCCCCTGTGAGCGTGAAAACGGCACCGAAAGGTGCCGTTTTTTTTTGCCTGGGCTTACGGCGACAGACAGGACCACCGCCTTCGCGAGCAGGCTCGCTCCCACAGGGTTTTGTGGTGAATGCAGGTATTGCTGGCACCACAAGTCCACTGTGGGAGCGAGCTTGCTCGCGAAAGCGGTGTACCCGTCACGGTAATGCTGAATGTACCGCCGCCATCGCGAGCAAGCTCGGCTCCCACAGGGTTTTGTGGTGAATGGAGATATGGCTGACACCACACGTCCACTGTGGGAGCGAGCCTGCTCGCGATGGCGGTGGCAGCCATACAGATTAAAATCAGGCAAAAAAAAACCGGCGCAACCGAGGTCGCGCCGGGGGTGGTGCCAGTGGCTGCGCGGATATTCGTGGGTCCGCACAACCCCTGTTGAACCCGTGTCGGTTAAGCCCGTTCCAGCGCCAGGGCCACGCCTTGGCCGCCGCCGATGCACAGGGTCGCGAGGCCTTTCTTGGCGTCGCGCTTGATCATTTCATGCAGCAGCGACACCAGGACCCGGCACCCCGAGGCGCCGATAGGGTGGCCCAAGGCGATGGCGCCGCCGTTGACGTTGACCTTGTCCATGTCCCATTTCAGTTCTCGGGCCACGGCCAGCGATTGAGCGGCAAAGGCTTCGTTGGCTTCGATCAGGTCCAACTGCTCCAGGGACCAGCCGGCCTTGTCCAGGCAGCGACGGGTGGCCGAGACCGGGCCAATGCCCATGATGGCCGGGTCGACGCCGGCATTGGCGTACGCACTGATTTTCGCCAGCACCGGCAAGCCCAGGGCCTTGGCTTTTTCCGCGCTCATCAGGATCACCGCGGCGGCGCCATCGTTGAGCGAGGAGGCATTGCCCGCCGTAACGCTGCCGTCCTTCTTGAAGGCAGGCTTGAGCTTGCCCAGGGAGTCGGCGGTGGTACCGGCGCGCGGTTGTTCATCCGCGGCGAACGCCACGGGATCGCCTTTGCGCTGGGGAATCAGGATCGGCGTGATCTCATCGGCGAACCGTCCACCTTCGATGGCGGCGACCGCCTTCTGCTGGGACGCGGCGGCGAAGGCGTCCTGATCCTCGCGGCTGATGCCGTACTGGTCCACCAGGTTCTCGGCAGTGATGCCCATGTGGTAATCGTTGAAGGCATCCCACAGGCCGTCGGTGATCATGCTGTCGATCATCTTCGCGTGGCCCATGCGCAGGCCGGTGCGGGCGGCCGGCAACACGTACGGGGCCAGGCTCATGTTTTCCATGCCGCCGGCGATGATCACCTCGGCGTCGCCACAGCGGATCGCCTGGGCGCCCAGGTGCAACGCCTTGAGGCCCGAGCCGCAGACTTTGTTCAGGGTCAGGGCCGGCACCGCATGGGGCAGGCCGGCGAGGATCGACGCCTGGCGCGCCGGGTTCTGTCCGGAACCTGCGGTCAGCACCTGGCCAAGAATCACTTCATCGACCTGTTCGCCGGACAAACCGGTCTGTTCCAGCAGGCGACGAATCACCGCGGCACCGAGTTCCGGTGCGGGAATGGCAGCCAGCGAACCCTGGAAGCTGCCGAGGGCGGTACGGGGGGCGGCGACAATCACGACTTCTTGCATCGAATCTCTCCTCACTGGGCAGCGCACTGCATTTCAGGGACGTGGTCCGGCACGATCAATTTGCCGGCGGTCTTGGCGACGATTTCCTCGACGCTGACGCCCGGGGCACGCTCTATCAGGATGAAGGCGCCGTCCTGGAGTTCCAGGTAGGCGAGGTCGGTCAGCACGCGCTTGATGCAACCGGCACCGGTCAACGGCAGGCTGCCACGGGGCAGCAGTGTCGACTCGCCGTCCTTGGACGCATGGGTCATGGTGACGATGATGTTCTCGGCACCGGCCACCAGGTCCATCGCGCCGCCCATGCCCTTGACCAGTTTGCCGGGGATCATCCACGAGGCGATGTTGCCTTCGACATCCACCTCGAACGCACCCAGCACGGTCAGGTCGATGTGGCCGCCACGGATCATGGCAAACGATTCGGCCGAAGAGAAGATCGACGCGCCAATGCGCGCAGTGACCGTCTGCTTGCCGGCGTTGATCATGTCGGCATCGACTTCGGCTTCGGTGGGAAACGCGCCCATGCCGAGCAGGCCGTTTTCCGATTGCAGCATGACTTCCATGCCTTCGGGAATGTAAATGGCGACCAGGGTCGGAATGCCGATGCCCAGGTTCACGTAGTAGCCGTCCTGCATTTCGCGGGCGACGCGTTGAGCCATTTGTTCGCGGGAAAGTGCCATGGTGTTATTCGTTCATTCGGGCGGGGGGCAGGGGATCACTTACGCACGGTGCGCTGTTCGATGCGCTTTTCGAACGTGCCGCAAATGACCCGGTCGACGTAGATGCCAGGGGTGTGGATCTGCGTCGGGTCCAGCTCGCCGGGTTCGACGATTTCTTCGACTTCCACCACGGTGTTCTTGCCCGCCGTCGCGGCCAGCGGGTTGAAGTTCTGTGCGGTGTGGCGATAGATCACATTGCCGAAATGGTCGGCCTTCCAGCCTTTGACGATGTCGAAGTCGCCCGTGATGGATTCTTCCATCAGGTACTGGCGGCCGTGGAATTCACGCACTTCCTTGCCTTCGGCCACGGGCGTGCCGACGCCGGTGGCGGTGAAGAACGCCGGGATGCCTGCGCCACCGGCGCGCATTTTTTCCGCGAGAGTGCCTTGGGGGGTGAGCACGACTTCGATTTCGCCGCTCAGCAGCTGCTTCTCGAACAGGGCGTTTTCGCCGACGTAGGAAGCGACTACTTTGCGAATCTGCCGGTCCTCCAGCAGCACGCCGAGGCCGAAACCGTCGACGCCGCAGTTGTTGGACACCACGGTGAGGTCGCGGATGCCCTTGCGTTTGATCTCGGCGATCAGGTTTTCCGGGATACCGCACAGGCCGAAGCCGCCGGCGATGACAGTCATGCCATCCTTCAAGCCTTCCAGCGCTTCCTCATAAGAGCTCACGCGTTTGTCGAAACCTGCCATAGACACCTCTTTTATTCTTGATGGGGTCGCAATGGGATGCAGTGTTGCGCCAAGTCATATATTTGTTAAGTTGATTTTTAGATTGGATTGATTGATAAAACTCAATAGTGCTTGCCCCGTAGGAGCTGCCGAGTGCAACGAGGCTGCGATCTTTCCCCAGACACTTAAGTTTCAAGCGAAAGATAAAGATCAAAAGATCGCAGCCTTCGGCAGCTCCTACGTAACCGGACATAGAACGACCATGACCCTCAAGCAAATCCGCGCCTTCCTCGCCGTGGCCCAGAGCCTGAGCTTCGCCGTGGCCTGCGAGCGGCTGCACCTGTCCCAGTCGGCCCTGAGCCTGACCATCAAGGCCCTGGAAGAAGGCCTCGGTGGCCGCCTGTTCAGCCGCAACACCCGTAACGTGGCGCTGACCCCCGAAGGTGAGTCCTTGCTACCCCTGGCCCGCCGGCTGGTGGCCGACTGGGACAACGCCGAGGATGAAATGCGCCAGCGCTTCACCTTGCAGCGTGGTCGCGTGACGTTGGCGGCGATGCCGTCATTTGCCGGCAACCTGCTGCCGCCGATCCTCAAGACCTTCCGCGCCCGCTATCCGAATGTCAACGTCACGGTCAACGACGTGATCAACGAACAGGTGCTGGAAATGGTCCGTGATCGTCATGTGGAACTGGGCGTGGCGTTCGAACCGATGCAGGGTTCGTCGTTGGCGTTCACGCCCTTGTATCTCGATCGCTTCGTCGCGGTGGTGCCGCTGGACTCGCCGCTTGCCCTGCGCGACGAAGTCCACTGGGAAACGTTGCTGGAGCAGCCATTCATCACGCTGCAACGACCCTCCACCGTTCGGGTGATGCTGGAGGAGCATCTGCAGGCCCGAGGTATGAAACTGCCCGTGGAGTTCGAGAGCCATCAACTGGCGACCGTCGGGCGTATGGTCGCCAGCGGCCTGGGCGTCAGTGCCGTGCCGGCCCTGTGTGTCGGGCAGATGCATGAGCTGGGGGCCCGGTGCATCACGTTGAGCGATCCGGTGATCGAACGGGCCATCGGGGTGCTGACCAAGCCGGGGCATGAGCTGTCGGCGGCGGCGCAGGCGCTGTTCGATACGCTGAGGGATCAGGAGTTGCCCGTACGTTAACCACCCAATCCCTGTGGGGGCATTGTGATCGTCAAATCAGCAAGGGCAGCAGTTCTTCGCACGGTACTTCAACCTTCAAGTCCAGCAACTCATCAGCTCGGGTCTTGCCTCGGTTGATCGCCAGCAGCGGCTTGCCCTGGTCCTTGATCGCCCGGCACAGGCGGAACGCCGAATACGCCATCAACGATGAGCCCACCACCAACAGCCCATCTGCCTGTTCCACCGCCAGGGTGGTGCGGGTCGCGGTGGCGGCGGCGACGTTTTCACCGAAGAAAACCACATCGGGTTTCAAGCGTTCGCCATCGCAATTCAGGCAACGGGGCACCTGGAAGCGCGCCTCGAACGCCGGGTCGAGCAGGGTGTCGCCATCGGGTGCCTGCACCGCATCGACGCCGACCAGGTAAGGGTTTTCAGCTTCCATCAAGTGTTGAATCTGCTGTCGCTCGCTGCGCTGGCCGCAGTCCAGGCACAGCACACGGTGCAGGCTGCCGTGCAGTTCGATGACGCCTTGGCTGCCGGCCTGGTCGTGCAAGGCGTCGACATTCTGGGTAATCAGGCCGCTGATGCGGGCCTGTCCCTGCAACGCCGCCAAGGCCTCGTGGGCCTGGTTCGGCCGGGCTTGACGCAGGCGTGTCCAGCCCAGCATCGCTCGCGCCCAATAGCGCCGTCGCGCCTCGGGTTTGGCGAGGAACTCCTGGTACATCATCGGTTGCTTGCCCCGCCGCACGCCGTCGCTGTCGCGGTAGTCGGGAATGCCGGACGGGGTGCTGATGCCCGCGCCGGTCAGCACCAGGAAACGGCGCCCGGCCATGTACTGCTGCAGTTGTTCGACGGGGTCACGCTGAAGATCGTCGGGCATGTGGGTTCTCCGCTGGCCTGGAATCGTTGAGGTTAGCAGCGGGCTTGCCGCACGCCTTTCGTCGCCCTGCGCAGGTGTTTCTTCAAACTTTCCCCGGGCGTGGGACATCCACCTTATGTGCGCTATCTCAAAGCTCTCGCACTGCAGTGCGCCAATGTCACTGATAAGGAGAACGCAATGGCAACCCCTAAAGAGAACCTGCTGGATTGGCTCAACGATGCCCATGCCATGGAACAGCAAGCGGAGAAAATGCTCAAGGCCCAGGCCGAGCGCCTGGAACATTACCCGGTCCTCAAGGCCCGGATCGAACAGCACATCGAGGAGACGCTCGGGCAGCAGAAGCTGGTGGAACAGTGCATCCAGCGGCTGGGCGGCAGCCCGTCGATGCTCAAGGACATGGCCGGCAAGCTGATGGCGTTCGGTCAAGCCATGGGCGGCATGGCGATGAGTGACGAAGTGGTCAAGGGTGCCATGCGTGGCTACGTCTTCGAGAACCTGGAGATCGCGTCCTACACCGTGTTGATCGAGGCGGCGAAAGTGGCCGGCGATGTGGAAACCCAAAGGGCTTGCGAGCAGATTCTGCCCCAGGAAATCGCCATGGCTGAATGGCTGCGCGATCACCTGCCGCAGATTACCGCAGCGTTTCTGGAGCGTTCGGCCAATCCGCATACCGAAGCCAAGCGCTGAGGTGAAAAGTGTGGCGCGGCCCGACCGCGCCAAACCTGCCGTCAAAAGAAAAGAGGACAGGTATGAAGCAGACCACCGGTGAGGCAAGAGCCATCAATCGACAGAGCGCCAGGGTGGGTGTCTACGTGTCGGAAGAGGAGGGCCACACAGTGCTTGAACTGGGGCCCGCCAATGACGTCGACATCGGCGATGTCATGGAATGGGACACCACGGCCCTTGGCACCCAGACGTATCGCAACCTGGAGGTTCAATTACTGGTGGGATCGTGACGACACCCGGTCCCCAGGGGAACGAACATGAGCGCGCTGCGTTGTGGCTGCCCCGGCTGCCATTGCGAGGTAGATCCCGAGCGGGTGTTCAATCATGACGGCGAGGCCTATTGCAGCCAGGCCTGCGCAGAACAACACCCCAATGGCGAGCCGTGTCCGGCGGCTGATTGTCATTGCGAACGAAGTGGCAAGGTCGGCGAGCGGGACATTACCAACAACCAACTGGATGAAGCACTGGAAGAAACGTTCCCGGCCAGTGACCCGATTTCACCCTGACATTGCTCTATCCGGGCATCGGCGACAGGGTGCCCGGACACCGCAAGCCGGTCAGTGCGGTGGTGCAAGACAACACCGGCAGCCCGCGAGTTTTGGCTTCCTGGAACGGCGCGAGGCTTGGGTGACGAGACCGGTGCAATGGGGTGCCGGCGCCACCGGGCCCTTGGCGGACGGCGTGGAAAGACACGCACTGTTTTTAATGTTGCAGCGCGGCAAAGGTGGGGGCGAGCTTGCGCGCGAGAGCGGTGTGTCAGTCGACATCAATGCAGGCTGATCCGACGCCATCGCGAGCAAGCTCGCTCCCACAGGTTTTTTCGCTGGACGAAGTTTTGGTATTTAACGCCGCTAATCAATCGCCGCTTGTTTAATAGGCTGGCGCAATAAATACCCGGGCAGTGGGAAGATAAATAAAGCTGTTGACCGTTCGTCGCCGTCTGCAGCTGTTTTTTAAAACCTTAACGGCGCCAAATTTTCCGAATAGGACGAGCCAACAGGTTCGTTGACATCAACTAACGAGGTGAATGAAATGGCTAACACAGGTAATAACAACCCTGGCAATTTCGCTAACGATCGTGAGAAGGCATCGGAAGCCGGGAAAAAAGGCGGCCAGGCATCGGGCGGCAACTTTGCCAACGATCCGGAACGCGCATCCGAGGCTGGACGCAAGGGTGGCCAGGCGTCGGGCGGTAACTTCGCCAACGATCCGGAACGTGCTGCAGAGGCCGGCCGTAAAGGCGGGCAAGCCTCGGGTGGTAATTTTGCCAACGACCCTGAGCGGGCTTCGGAAGCCGGCCGCAAAGGTGGCCAGGCCTCGGGTGGCAACTTTGCCAACGACCGGGAAAAAGCCTCCGAAGCTGGCAAGAAAGGCGGTGAAAATAGCCACGGTGGCGGTCGTAAATCGTAATGTCCCGTGGTCGCGCAGGTCCCGTGCCGTTGGCATGGGACCTGTTCCGACCTTGATATTAAAAGTCGGGTATTTATGCCCGGCTTTACTGATGTATTGATTGCTTAAAAGATGAGTGAGTTGCAATTAACCACTCGTCTTAGGTTTTGAACAAAAAACTAAATTTTATTCGTTTAACTTCTTCAGATTTTCATGGGCCTGTCGCCGACAGTGTGCCCATGACGTGTGCCTGAGCGAGGAGTTCAATCATGTTTCTACATAACAAACGATTGCAGTACACCGTGCGTGTCGCTGAGCCTAATCCTGGACTCGCCAACCTGCTGCTCGAGCAGTTCGGTGGTGCCCAGGGGGAATTGGCGGCGGCGTCGCGTTATTTCACCCAGGCCTTGTCCGAGGACGATCCAGGGCGCAAGGATCTGCTGATGGACATTGCCACCGAGGAACTCAGCCATCTGGAAGTGATCGGCTCGATCATCGTGATGTTGAACAAGGGGGCCAAGGGCAAGATGGCTGAAGGGGTGGAGATGGAGGGCCAACTGTACCGGGACATCAACGGTGCCGGTAACGACTCTCATATCACCAGCCTCCTGTACGGTGCCGGTTCGCCATTGACCAATTCCGCCGGGGTGCCGTGGACTGCCGCTTATGTGGACACGATCGGTGAGCCGACGGCGGACATGCGTTCCAACATCGCCGCTGAAGCCCGGGCAAAAATTGTCTATGAGCGATTGATGAACGTCACTGACGACCCGGGGGTAAAGGAAGCGTTGGGCTTTTTGATGACCCGTGAAATCGCCCATCAGTTGTCGTTCGAAAAAGCCTTGCATGCCATCCAGCCCAACTTCCCACAAGGTAAGCTGCCCGGCATGCCGGAGTTCACCAACGTGTATTTCAACATGTCCCAGGGTGAGCCTACCGTGCGGGGTCCATGGAACCAGGGCGAGGACTGGGAGTTCGTCGAGAATCCGGTTCCAGCGGTCGACGGTGGCGATGGCCTGGCCAGCGTCCAGTTGAGTGAAAAGGACGAAGCACTGTTGATGGACATGAAGGCGCGGACGATGTCCAACCCTGAAAGTAACCCCACCACAGGCGCCGACTTGGGTTCGGGGATGCAAGGTGACAAACTGTAAACAAATGGCGAGGGAGGCGACTCCCTCGCCTGATATTTCGAGCCAAGACCCGTAAGGACATTCGATGGACCAGCCCACTTCCCGGATTCGATCGCCCTGGCGCACTTGGCTGAACCCCGTGCAAGAGAATCTCTTGTTGGGGGTGACGTTCTGGCTCGGGCTGGCATTGGTGGCGGCGTTGTTGCTCTACAGTGGCTACAACGCCTTGGTGGGCGCCAATCGCCAAAACCTCGGCTACGCCGTGTTGGGCGGAACATCGGGTTTTGCCGCCACCGCGCTGGGGGCGATGATGGCGGTGGTGCTGCGGGATATCTCCTCGCGTACCCAGGACATCATGCTGGGGTTTGCCGCCGGCATGATGCTCGCCGCCAGTTCGTTCTCATTGATCCTGCCGGGCATCGAAGCGGCACAGATAATCTGTGGCAATCAGTTGCTCGCCGCGCTTGTCGTCGTGGTGGGCCTGGGGCTGGGCGTGGCCCTGATGATCGGCCTGGACCGTTTCGTGCCGCACGAACACGAACTCAGTGGCCGCCGTGGTCCCCAGGCCGAGCGGATCAATCGTGTCTGGTTGTTTGTACTTGCCATCACCTTGCACAACTTGCCGGAAGGCATGGCCATCGGCGTCAGTTTTGCCGACGGCGATTTCAAGGTCGGCTTACCCCTGACCACCGCTATTGCCATCCAGGACATTCCCGAGGGCCTGGCCATTGCCATGGCGCTGCGCGTCACCGGTATCAGCACCTTGCGTGCCGCGCTCATCGCGGTCGGTTCAGGGCTGATGGAGCCACTGGGGGCGGTGATCGGCCTGGGCATGTCGTCGGGCGTAGCCGTCGCGTACCCCATCAGCCTGGGGCTGGCGGCGGGGGCGATGATCTTCGTGGTCTCCCACGAGGTGATTCCCGAGACCCATCGCAACGGCCATGAAACCCCGGCCACCCTCGGCTTGATGATGGGCTTTGCGGTGATGATGTTTCTCGACACGGCGTTGGGTTGAGCGCGTCACCGATACCCTCTGTCAACGTTTCGGCAAATTTCTGGAACATCCGAAATTTCCCCTGGGTCAGTGTTGATGACAGGTGAAGCCGCCTCTGCCGGCTTCACCCCATCAACCTTTCGAGGCTCGCCTTCTGAACAGAGGAAGATTGAAATGGCCAGAAAAACCGTGACAGACCTGTTCATCCACGAACTGTCCGATGTCTACAGTGCTGAAAAACAGATCACCCGTGCCTTGCCGCGCATGGCTCGGGCCACCACCAACCCTTTGCTCGCACAAGCCTTTCACGATCACCTTGAGGAAACCCAAGGCCAGATTGAGCGCATCGATACCCTCGTCGAAGTGGCGGGGATCAAGCTCAAGCGCATGAAATGCATCGCCATGGAAGGACTGGTGGAAGAGTCCAAGGAGCTGATCGAGGAAATCGAAAAAGGCGCGGTGCTCGACGCGGGGCTGATCGGCGCGGCGCAGAAAGTCGAGCACTACGAAATCGCCAGTTACGGCACCTTGATCGCCATGGCCAAGCATTTGAACCTGGGCGATGAAGTGGTCGGCCTGCTGTTGGCGACCCTCAAGGAAGAAAAAGCCACCGACGAGAAACTCTCGAAGATTGCCGAGCAGGGCGGCAACCAGGCGGCGACGATGGCGTCCTGAGTTCGACGTCGCTTTTTTGTGGCGAGGGAGCTTGCTCCCGCTGGACTGCGCAGCAGTCCCAGGTTTTGGGGTTGAACGCAGAAATTATTGGGGCTGCTGCGCACCCCAGCGGGAGCAAGCTCCCTCGCCACAGGTTCTACGTGGATCGGGCATTGATGTTCACATCAGTGCCCATTTTTTTGCCGTAAAAACCCATCAAGCGGCTTCAACGACCACACGGCGTCCAGCCTTGAAACTCGTTGGAACTAGCCCGCATCGCGTCCCGTCATTTGTTCTGAGAGGCACTTATCCAGGCGTCGCTAAGCGACTGCCTGTCGTTGAGTTTTTCATCACGGAGGCGATGGACAGACATGACTATCCCGGACAACAACCCCGAGCGACAAAGCGGCACTTCAAGCCAAGGTCGGCCTGAGGAATCCCTGAACCACATCAAGGAGGACGTGAACGAAGCGATCGGCAGCGCCCGCGAGAAGGCCGATGCGCATTTCGGCCAGTACCGCGATACCGCGGCGGACCAGATCGATGCCTTGGCCCGTGGCGCCAAATCCGCCATGTCGGAGCTCGAAGCCAACGACACCCTCGGCTTATCCCATTATCTGGCGGACATGGCCGACTGCATGAGCGGCCTGGCCGGCAAATTGCGCAACAAGAGTGCCGAACAGTTGCTGCATGACGGTTCTCGCCTGGCGCGGGATAACCCCGGTCTGTTCCTCGCCGGCAGCATCGCGGTGGGCTTTGGGCTGTCGCGATTCCTCACGGCCGGTGCCTCGCCGGGCGCCACCGAGGCCGACGAACCCGCCGCCGGGCATTCAAACCCTCCCGCCGGAGGATTCGGCGCCCAGCGGCCTTTTGAATCGACCCCCGATCCCATCGGCCCCGGTGCCGCCACCCGCAGCGGCCTGGCCACCGGTGTCACCCCGACCTCACCGAGTGTCCAGGACCATCCCAGTGATTCAGCCACCGGCTCGCTGCCGGGTTCGGCCAATACCAGAGGAGAATTGTGATGAACCGACCAGACCCGGATATGCAGCGTACCGCCAGCGCCTCGACGCCCGAAAGCGATGCCTCGGTCATGGGGTTGCTCAGGCAATTGACCCACGAAGTCCCCTCGCTTTTCACCAAGGAATTGGCGCTGGCCAAGGCTGAATTCCAGGCGAGCCTCAACACGCTCAAGGCGGGCATCGCCGCGGTGGCCGGTGGCGCCATGGTGCTCATGGCCGGCTTCATCATCCTGTTGATGGCGGCGGTGTATGGCCTGAGTACGATGATGGCGCCCTGGCTGGCGGCGCTGATCGTCGGCGTCGTGGTGATGATCATTGGTTTTGTCATGGTCCAGTCGGGCAAGAAACAATTCGAACCGTCCCACTTCAAGCCTGACCGACCGCTCGAGGCCTTGAACAAAGATCAGGAAGCCCTGCGGAGGAAAGCCTCATGAAGGATGAATTCAAAACCGAATCCGAAAAGAGCCCAGAGGCCATCGAGCGTGAAATCGACGAGCAGCGCGCCCATATCAGCCATATCGTCGACGCCTTGGGCAGCAAGTTCACGCCAGGGCAAATGCTGGATCAGGCCCTGGGGCTCGTGAAGGGAAATGGCGCCGAGTTTTTCGGCAACCTGGGCACTACGGTGCGCAACAACCCGGTGCCGACCTTGTTGACCACGGTTGGCTTGTGCTGGCTGATGCTCGGCCAGAACCATCCGCCACGGGGGGGGTATCGCGTCGGGCCGGACCAGGATTCCAGCGGTTGGAGCGAAGGGCTTGTCGGTGGCCTGGACAGTGCGCGAGAGCACCTGCACAGCGGCAGTGATTCGTTGCGCGAAGGCTTTCACCATCTCAAGGACACAGCTGCGCACCTGGCGGACGACGTGGGCGCCAGCGCCCGGCATGCCCGGCACAGCGCTCATCAGGCGGGCGAGCGCATGGCCCAAGGGTCGCAGCACCTGGGCGATGAGTTCAGCCGTCTGCTCAAGGAGCAGCCGTTGATGATGGCGGCGGCGGGTATCGCCCTCGGGGCGATGCTGGGCGCGGCGTTGCCCAGCACCTCTACCGAACAGCGAACGATGGGCAAGACCAGCGCCGACCTGGCCGACAAGGTCAAGCGCACGGCGCGGGAGGGTTATGAAACGGTGCGCGATACGGTGAGCAAGACCACCGAACACCGTGACGAGCCCGCCGTTACGCCGGCCAACGGGCGGGCCCACTCCGGCACGGATCTGTCCGGTGGGCTGGGCACTTCGTAGGCGCACGCGGGGTGCGGCGCAGGGCGCTCTGCGCCGCACCTGTCAACCTTGACAGTAGCCTCGATCACCGTTCGGTTATTTCATGGGCCGTACACCCTTCTCAAGGAGGCAGCACATGAAACGTCAGGTCCCGTTCACCGGCCGTCTGATCTTCATCGGCTTCGGCTCCATCGCCCGGGCCACGTTGCCCTTGCTGCTGGGGCAGGATCACGTCGAGATCAAGCAGATCACCGTCATCGCACCGGTGATCGATCAAAACATCTGGTTCAAGGAGCGGGGAATCCGTTTTATCCCCAAGGCCCTGACCCGACGAACCTATGCACAAATCCTGGATCGCTTCGTCAAGCGTGGTGATTTCATCGTCAACCTGTCCGTCGAGGTCAGTTCCCTGGACCTCATGGCGTACGCGTTCGAGAAGGGCGCGCTGTACCTCGACACCTGCGTCGAGCCGTGGGCGGGAGGCTACCAGGATCCGCACTTGGACCTTTCCCATCGGACCAACTACGCGTTGCGCTATCAAGTGCTGGGCCTGCGCAAAAAACTGGGCAAAGGCCCGACGGCCGTGGTGGCCCATGGCGCCAATCCCGGTTTGATCACCCATTTGCTCAAGGCCGGGCTGGTGGAACTGGCGACGCAATTGAAGCAGCCGCTGCCGCAAGAACCGGGCGGTGTGGACTGGGCCAGGCTGAGCATGGCGTTGGGAATCAAGGTCATTCATTTTGCCGAACGCGACAGCCAACGCTCCCAGCGTCCCAAGGCAGACGACGAGTTCGTCAACACCTGGTCGGTGGAGGGGTTCATCAGTGAGGGCCGTCAGCCGGCCGAGTTGGGTTGGGGCTCCCATGAACGGACTTGGCCAACGGCTGCCCGGCGTCATGGTTTCGGGAGCCGCAACGCGATCTATCTGGAACGCCCGAGCGCCAGCGTCTTGATCAAGACCTGGACGCCGGTGGGCGGGCCATGCCTGGGGCTGATGATCACCCACCACGAAACCGCTTCGACGGCCGATTTGCTGACCGTGAAAGACCAGCGCAAGTTGGTGTATCGACCGACCCTGCATTACGCCTATCACCCCTGCAACGATGCCTGGCTTTCTGTCCATGAGCTGATCGGTCGTGGCTGGGAAACCCAGGCTCGGCAGCGGATCCTCAACGGCGAAATCGACCCCGGTGGGGTGGATGCCCTGGGGGTCTTGTTGATGGGGCATGAAATGAACGCCTACTGGTTCGGTTCGGTGTTGAGCATTGACGAGGCGAGGGCCCTGGTGCCTTTCAATAACGCCACCAGCCTGCAAGTGGCGGCCGGTGTCATGGCGGGAATCGTCTGGGCCATTGAACATCCGGATCGTGGCATCGTCGAGCCGGAACAAATGGACTATGAGCGCGTGCTGGAAGTCGCCCGGCCTTACCTGGGGACGTTGGTGGGCAAACGCACCGATTGGACGCCGACCGGTGCCCTTCACAAGGCTCGCGGGGATGGTGCGGCCGATGATTGGCAATTCGAGCATTTCACCCGGTTCTGAGAGATACACAATCCCTGTGGGAGCGAGCTTGCTCGCGATAGCGCCAGTTCAGTCGATGATGAAGTGACTGACAGGACGCCATCGCGAGCAAGCTCGCTCCCACAGGGAATCGCGGTGTTTTGGCGTGTTTGGGCCGGATCCCTGTTCATCGCGACCTATACTCACCCCCATGGATGACAGGAATCCGGGGTGGCGCGACTGTGCGGCGTTCGCTGATGTTGGCCGTTGTGCTCGTTCTGGCGGGGTGCGCCACGCCACAGCGCGGTCCACCGGTTGCCACGGTGATGATTGCCCAGGACACCTGGCGACAGGTAGACCAGCAGATCATCGCGGCGTCGAAGAGCGCCCTCGAACAGGCGGCCGTCTATGCACGCGGGTCGATGGAGCATTGGCGCGTGTTGGTGTATGAACGCACCGAGGCTGAATTCATCCCTTGGTTCAGCAGCTACTGGACCCAGGAATGGCTGGCGGTGAAGGTCAGTTGGTACGCGGCCAGTGCCGAGGGCGAGGCGGATTCTTCGGCCAAGCGCCTGGCGGTTTACCTGCAGGAGCAATATCGCGAGCAGGTGCTGGCGCCGGTGGCGGTGGAAATCGATCCCGAGGCGATCAGGGCCAACGCGACGGGCTACTACCTCCGTCAGCTCAATCAACCGGCCCAGGTCATCGCCCAGCGGCATCGAATCCCGAACGAGCTGATGAACCGACGCCTGCATGGCATCCCTGCCATCCGCCTGGGTCCGCCGGCGGCGCGAGATGCTTCGTTGTACGAGATGGTTCACGCCGAGCCGCTGAACACCTTGCCGGCCTATGCGGCCCTGATCGATCACGTCAACAAGGCTGCAAGCACGGGGGCCGGGCCATCGGAGGCGGTGATTGCAACGGTGGCGCAACGCACCAGCGAAAAAATCGAGGCCCAGTTCGCCACGCGTGGGGCGACCGGTGCGGCGGCGGCCGTGGCCGGGAAGGCGGCCGGGGCGTTGATTTCGGTGGGCGTGGCGGGTATTCGCGCGATCATCCACGAGGGTGAGCGGCCGGAAATGGAGACGCAGATCCGCAAGAGCCTGAGCGCGGCGTTCGACGAAGCCTGGTTCAAGTCACTCAAGCATCCCCTCAGCGGGGTGATGGCACCGGTGTATTACCTGGACGAGGAAATCAAAGGCAACCTGGTGGAGGCGGACCTGGCCAATCGAGCGGTGGTCTTGCCGGACCTCAAGCCATGACAGGCCGACTCATTCCGAGCCGAGGGTGACGCGACAACCCTTGCGATGGCGGATCTGTTCGTCCGATGGACGCTCCTTGATGAACTCGAAGCGCGGTTCGCCTTCGCTGTAGATCACCAGCCAGCCCCATTCCAGTTCGCTTTCATCCTGCCCGGGCTGGGGCGGCGAGGCCCACCAGGGTTCTTTTTGCATGATCTGACGCATCGTCTACTCCTGCCGATTGATCCTTTGAACTATAGACCGCTCGATTCGACCACCAGCGCCACTGAAAATGCTTGCATTCATTGCGGCGAACACGGCTGTTGTGGCGAGGGAGCTTGCTCCCGCTGGGGCGCGTTGTAGGAGCTGTGTAGAAGCTGTGTAGGAGCTGACGAGTGCAACGAGGCTGCGATCTTTTTCCGGACACTTGAATCTCAAGCGAAAGATCAAGATCAAGATCAAAAGATCGCAGCCTTCGGCAGCTCCTACCATAGCCCAGCGGGAGCAAGCTCCCTCGCCACGTTTTTTCCTCGCAACTCAGTGTGCTCTGACCCCGCCCACCAGCGTCTAGCGTCTGTATCCCCGCACTCGAACGGGGAATGACTGGACCCCGCGCATATGCAAGCACTGTTGAACGAGATCCTCGATGCGGTTCGCCCCCTGATCGGTCAGGGCAAGGTAGCCGACTACATTCCTGCCCTGGGCACCGTGGTGCCCAATCAGTTGGGCATTGCCGTGTACGGCAATGATGGCGAGTTGTATTACGCCGGCGACGCTGAAACAGCGTTTTCAGTGCAGAGTATTTCCAAGGTGTTCAGCCTGGTGCAGGCCATCGGGCATTCCGGCGAAGCGATCTGGGAGCGCCTGGGCCATGAGCCCTCCGGCCAGCCTTTCAACTCCCTGGTGCAATTGGAATTCGAGCGCGGCCGCCCGCGTAACCCGTTCATCAATGCCGGTGCGTTGGTGATCTGCGATATCAACCAGTCCCGTTTCGCCGCGCCAGCGCTGTCGATGCGCGATTTCGTGCGCCGCCTGTCGGGTAACCCCCAGGTGATGGTGGACGGCAAGGTCGCCGAGTCGGAGTACCAGCACCGCGCCCGCAACGCGGCGATGGCGTACCTGATGCAATCATTCGGCAACTTCCACAATGACGTGGAAGCGGTGCTGCGCAGTTATTTCAGCCACTGCGCCCTGCGGATGAGCTGCATCGACCTGGCGCGGGCGTTCTGCTTCCAGGCCAACGACGGGTTCTGCAAACACAGCGGCGAACAGATCCTCAGCGCCCGGCAGACCCAGCAGGTCAATTCCATCATGGCCACCAGCGGTCTGTACGATGAGGCCGGCAATTTCGCTTATCGCGTCGGCCTGCCGGGCAAGAGTGGTGTCGGTGGCGGGATTGTCGCCGTGGTGCCGGGCCGGTTCACCGTCTGCGTCTGGTCGCCGGAACTCAACGCCGCCGGCAACTCCCTGGCCGGCATGGCGGCGCTGGAGATGATGAGCCAGCGCATTGGCTGGTCGGTGTTCTAGTGGCCTGTGTGGCTAATTCGTGCACTCAACTTCGGCGCCAGAACTTGCCAGCCTGCGTTGCCATTCCTCGCCGTAGCGGGCTACGACTCGTCATGGCGCCTTGCCTGGCAAGCCCTGGCACTCGAATTTGAGTACTCGAATTAACCGTACAGCCACTAGTCTCACAAAAAACGGGCCCGCTCCTGGTTCAGGCGCGGGCCCTTTTGTTAGGGGATTTCAGCAGAGGCGGTCGATAACCCGGACCTCGGACGTGTTCTGCATCGATTGCCAGGCCTGGGTCAGCGTTTGCAGCACGCGGCCCATGAAGTCTTTGTCAGCCGCGGCCTTCTTGCCCACGTAGCCCTGGCCACGGCGGTACATCTTCAGCCGGGCGCACAGCTCTTGCGTGTTCTTTTCGAACTCGTCTTCTTGGGTGTAGGGCGACAGGCAGTCCATACGCACCTGGCCAGTCTTGCTGATCCACAGGATATGGCTGTCGAGTGTGTCCTTGTGTGCGGCGAACATGCGAGCCAGTTCATCAATAGATGGTTGATTGTTCAGATTCATGTGTAAGCCCCTTGACCATTTGGTTGATCTGTCTGGTGGTTCGCAAAAAACTTCGCTACTCGGTAAGTGCCTGCCTGCTACCGAAACCAGGCCGTCAGCGTTCGTCCGTCTGACTTCGACGGTGTCGTGCATCGGTTGTGTAGTGTTATCGAAGGGCTGCTACGCAAATGCGCTACAACGAAGAGAAACAGCGAAGAATCTCAGGCAGTGTCAACTTTCGAGGGTCGACCACGCGCGTCATGAGGATCTTCGCTAGCGTTTCTCGTCCTCGTTACCGGACGGTCATGCCAGGTCAGCACCTTCAATCTGCCTTGTGGGCAGTCCCTTATCCAAAAAACAGCTCGGCGGTCAGACGAGCTTGCTCAAACAGTTGCCTGTACTCCCGATCGGGGAGACGTCTGCATCATGCAAGGGCAAATCGGAGGCGTCAACGGTTTTGTAGTGATTATTTTTGGTCACTACATATTGTCGGACAAAACGGTTTGGGTATGAAAAATGGCCGCGAGTGATCACCCGTGGCGAGGGAGCTTGCTCCCGCTGGGGCGCGAAGCGGCCCTTGAAACCAGGCCTTCGGGTTTCAATCCGGGTGTGCATATAGACTTTTGGGGCTGCTGCGCAGCCCAGCGGGAGCAAGCTCCCTCGCCACAAGGGGTTATCGCTGGGTTCGGCTTCCCTCAGGTTGCCCTGGCTTTAGTGGCCTTGCGCGGTGCACCGCTAGCCTTGCGCTTGGCCGGCTTGCGCTTGTTTTTCCACGGTGTTGCGCCACGCCCGGCGGGGCTGGCCGGGCCGCTGATGGTCAGGCTCATGCCCTGGCAGCGGGCGACGTGCTTGCTCATCCAGGCGGCTTGCCGGGTGACGAATTCTTCCAGGCTCATTTCTCCGCTTTGCACCATGTCCAGGGCTTGTTCCCAGATAGCGGTGGTGCCTGGGTCGGCGATGGCCCGGGGCACGGCGTCGATGAGGCTGAAGGCCGCCGGGGTGGCGGACAGGGCCTTGCCGTTTTTCACCAGGTAACCGCGGTCGAGCAGCCCTTGGATGATCGAGGCCCGGGTCGCTTCGGTGCCGATGCCGGTGGTGTCCTTGAGCTTCTGCTTGAGCAACGGGTCCTCCACCAGCTTGGCGACGTTCTTCATCGCCTTGATCAGGTCGCCTTCGGTGAAGGGCTTGGGTGGCTGGGTCCAGAGGTCCTTGGGTTTCACTTCGTCCACCGCGCAATCGCGACCTTCGGCCAATGCCGGCAGGACCTGCGGCGCCGGTGCTTCACGTCCCCTGGCCGGCGCCAGTGCTTCGGGCAGGGCGCGTTTCCAGCCGGGCTCGACGATCTGCTTGCCCACGGCACGCAGCGCCTGGCCGGCACAGTCGAAGTCGGCCTGGGTCCGGTCGTACTCGTGGTTGGGCAGGAACTGCGCCAGGTAGCGCGCGCGAATCAGCGTATAGACCGCGCGCTGCTTGCCGGCGAGTTTGTCCAGGTTCCTGGCGGCGGCGGTGGGAATGATGCCGTGGTGGGCGCTGACCTTGGCGTCGTTCCAGGCCCGGGACTTGCGCTGCGCCTGCAAATGCTCGCGCAGTGGCGCGAGGCTGGGGTCGGCCGTGGCGAGGGCGGCCAGGATGGCCGGTGCTTCGCTGTGCTGGCTCAAGGGCAGGAAACCGCAATCGCTGCGCGGATAGGTGATGAGCTTGTAGGTCTCGTAGAGCGACTGGGCGATGTCCAGGGTTTCCTGGGCGCCGAGGCCGAGCTTCTTCGAGCAGACTTCCTGCAGGGTGCCCAGGTCGAAGGGCAACGGCGCCGCTTCGTGCAGGCGCTCGGTACGTACTTTCAGCGTCCGGGCGGTGGTGGCGTTGCCCATGGCCTGGGCGGCGTCCCGGGCCAGGGCCTGGTTCAGGCAGCGCTCCTGGTCGTCGCAGGCATCCGGGTCGGCGCGCCACTGGGCGGTAAACGCCGTGCCGTCGTGGCTGAGCTGCACGTCGATGGCCCAATAGGCGACGGGCACGAAGTGGGCGATGCTGCGGTCGCGGTCCACCACCAGTCGCAGCGTCGGTGTCTGCACGCGACCGACCGGCAACACGCCCTGGTAGCCGGACTGGCGCCCCAGCAACGTGAACAGGCGACTCATGTTCATGCCGATCAACCAGTCGGCCCGGGAGCGACCCAGGGCCGAGTGATACAGGTTGAAGGTTTCGACCCCCGGTTTGAGGGCGGCCAGGGCCTTGCGGATCGACGCTTCGTCCAGGGCCGACAACCATAACCGCTGGATCGGCCCGCGATAACGGCAATGTTCTACCAGCTCCCGGGCGATCATTTCGCCCTCACGGTCGGCGTCGGTGGCGATCACCAGTTCTTTCGCTTCTCCCAACAGGCGCTTGACCGCCTTGTACTGGCTGGCGGATTTCGGCTTGACGGACATTTTCCATTGCGCCGGCACGATGGGCAGGACGGCCAGGACCCAGCGCTTGTAGCGCGCGTCGTAGGCATCGGGTGGAGCGGGTTCCAGCAGGGGGCCGATGCACCAGGTGACCGTGATGCCCGGGCCCAGCCAGCAACCGTCGCCACGGCGCGTGGCACCGAGTACGGCGGCGATGTCCTTGGCCTGGGACGGTTTTTCACACAGGTACAGCTGCATAGCGCCCTTTTCCTGAAGCAGATTTCATGGGCTGTAGCATGGTCATGGATGGGCGCCAGGGCAAGTTTTATCTGTATGGATATACAGATAAAAGCGTTGCGCTGCGTTGCCAAGGGGGCTGGCGTGACATTCGGCGGTCGGTTGGCACGCAGAATGAATTTCTCGAAAGGGTATCGCTCATAACTTCAAGGCGGTTGAAACCGCAAAGAAGGTTTATGAGGTCAAGGAGAGTCACTTTCATGAATTCGATGCCAAATGGCGACGGCCAGGCGACTACACGTTTGATTCTCGTTGTGGAAGATGATCCAACCATTCTGGAGTTCCTCTGTGAAATCCTCGAGGACGAAGGGTTCGTCGTGGAGCCTCGGGAAAGCGCCGATGCGGCGTTGACGTTCCTCGAAGAAAGCGCCCACTACGTCGATCTGTTGCTCACGGACATCACCATGCCCGGCAAGATCGACGGTGCGGAGCTGGCCAACCTCACGGGGGATCGCTGGCCGCAGATCCCGCTGTTGATCATGTCTGGTTTCGAGACGCCGGAAAGCGCCGGAATCAAGCACCACGCGTCGTTCATTGCCAAGCCTTGGGCCTTGGGACAGATGTTGGACCTGGTGGAGAGCACGGTGAAAAATCACTCGATCAACTGAGTGATTCCAGAGAGGGGGAGTGTCCGGGCACGTTTGGGTTGCAAGCGGCGGTGGTGTCTATGACAATGCGAGTCATTATCAGTCGCGAATTATTCCATTGCCATGCCCGCCAACGATCTGACCCTACGCAGTGCTGTCGACGTTCTGTACAGTGATCATCACAGTTGGCTCCAGGGCTGGTTGCGCAAGCGCTTGGGCAATGCCTTCGATGCGGCTGACCTGACCCAGGATACGTTTGTGCGGGTCATCAAGGCGCGCACGGCGCTGGATATCCGCGAGCCGCGCCCGTACCTGTCGATGATCGCCAAAGGGCTGTTGATCGACCTGTTTCGCCGCCGCTCGCTGGAACAATCCTACCTCGAAGCATTGGCCGCCATGCCGCAAGAGCAGCACCCCTCGCTGGAAGAGCAGGCGATCCTGCTCCAGGCCCTGATGGAGATCGATCGTCTGCTCCTGGGATTGGGGCCGCGCGTCAGGCAGGCGTTCATCCTGTCGCAGTTCGATGGCCTGACCTATCCGCAAATTGCCGAGCGCCTGGGCGTCAGCGTCCGCACGGTCAACAATCACATGGCCAAGGCCATGGAGCATTGCTGCCTCATGCAAATTCAATTGCAGCTTTCATGAACCTGCCGCCCGAAGAATTGCAAGCCATCCGTGTGGCGGCACGGTGGTACGCCCGGCTGAATTCCGGGATTGCCACCGACGCGGACCGGGCCGATTGGCGCGCCTGGCTGGCTGCCGATCCGTTGCACGGCCAGGCCTGGCAGCGCATGGCCGCGGTGGCCGAGCAAATGGCGAGTGTGCCGGGCGCCCTGGCGGCACCGACCTTGAGCGACACCCACCAGCGCTCCCGCCGCCAAGTGTTGCGCAGCGCCTTGCTGCTGACATCCGCTGGCGGCCTGGGTTGGTTGAGCTGGCGCAGCCAGGCCACGCAGAACCTGCTTTGCGATTACCGCACGGCGGTGGGCGAGCGTCGCGAGGTCCAGTTGGCCGATGGCAGCACGCTCATGCTCAACACCGACACCTCGATCAATGTTCGTTTCGATGGACAGCAGCGGCGCCTGGAACTGTTGCGGGGTGAGGTGCTCGTGACGACGGCGGTCGTTCCCCAGCGCCGTCCGTTCAAGGTGGTCACGGGGCCGGCCGAGGTGCTGGCCCTGGGCACGCGTTTCATTGTCCGTAGCCAGGCGCGGGGCGGTGAAGTGGCGGTGCTGGAGAAAGCGGTCGAGGTGAGCCTGCCAGCACGTGGAGCAAGTATGCGCGTCGAGGCCGGCCAGCGCCTGGATTTCAATGAGCGTTCGTTAGGGACGCTACGCGGCAACGATGTGTCGGTGGGGGCCTGGCAGAAGGGAAGCATTATCGCCATTGACCGTCCCCTGGCGGCGCTGTTGGATGAACTGTCGCGTTACCGTCCCGGCGTGCTGCGTTGGGACCCGGCGATTGGCGACTTGAAGGTGACCGGTGTATTTCCCGTCGATGACACTGATCTCGCCCTGGCCGCGCTGGAAAGTGGCTTTTCGTTGCGGGTGACCCGCTACAGCCGATTCTGGGTCCAGGTCGCCGGTGGCGATCGGCGCTGATGCTGCGTAATAAAAAAACCAACCCTTGCACTTTTCATCCTCATCGTTCGGCTCTTCCTCAGTGAGTTTTTATCGACCGTTTGGGGGAGGGGAAATATGACGTGGGTGAGTGCGCCAGGCCGTCTGGTGTTTGCAGTGAAAATCGGCTTGCTGGCGGTCACGACCGCTGGCGCCACGGTCGTGAATGCCAGTCCGGTTGCAGCGGCTGCGGCGCAGCAGAGTGCGGTGCAGGCCTACGATATCGGCGCCGGCCGCCTGGTGGATGTGCTGACCCGTTTTTCCAGTGCCGCCGGTATTGCCCTTTCGTTTGACGCTCGGCAACTCGAAGGTTTGCAATCGCCCGGCCTGAAAGGTTCTTTCGGCGTGGGCGAGGGCTTTGCTCGCATTCTTGGCGGTAGTGGCCTGCAAGCCGAGCCCCAGGCCAACGGCACGTACGTGCTGCGCCGGCTGCCTGCCAACGGTTCGGCCATGGAACTGGGCGCCACCCGCATCGAGGCACAGCGGCTCGGGGCGACCACCGAGCAGAGCAATTCCTACACGACGGGGGCGGTCACCATCAGCAAGGGCGAGCACTCCCTGCGCGAAACGCCGCAGTCGGTGACGGTGATCACCCGCAAGATGCTCGATGACCAGAACCTCAATACCATCGAACAAGTCATGGAGAAGACGCCTGGCATCACCGTCTACGACTCGACCATGGGCGGCAAGTATTTCTATTCCCGCGGGTTCCGCATGTCGGGCCAGTATCAATACGACGGCGTTCCGCTGGACATGGGCAACAGCTATGTCCAGGCCGACAGTTTCAGCAGCGACATGGCTTATTACGACCGTGTCGAAGTCCTGCGTGGCGCCGCCGGGATGATGAAGGGGGCAGGCGGCACGTCCGGCGGCGTCAACTTCGTGCGTAAACGCGGCCAGACCACGGCGCAGACCGAACTCAGCCTGTCCGGTGGCACCTGGGACAACTACCGTGGGCAAGTCGATACCGGTGGCCCGTTGAATGATTCCGGCACCGTGCGGGGCAGGGCGGTGATCGCCGAGCAGAGCCGGCATTATTTCTACGACGATGCCCGGCGCAAGGACCAGATCTACTACGGCGCCCTGGACTTCGACCTGTCGCCCGACACGACGCTCGGCCTTGGCGTTGCCTATGAAGACGTCGACGCAAGCCCCTGCTGGGGCGGGCTGCCGCGCTACCGGGACGGCAGCGACCTGAAACTCAGCCGCTCCACCTGCCTGGACCCGTCGTGGAACACCTGGCGTAGCCAGCGGACCACGGTGTTCGGTGATATCGCCCATCACCTCAATGACGATTGGGCCGTGAAGGTCGCCGGGGTCTATACCAAAAATACCCAGGACATCAAATACGCCTTTGCATCGGGCTCGGTGGCGCCCGGTACCTCGACCACCAACATGCTGGGCAGCATGTACGACTATGACCAGGTCGATTACGGCCTCGACGCCTACCTGGACGGCAAGTTCGACGCCCTGGGGCAACAACATGAGTTGATCGTCGGTTTCAACGCCAGCCGCTCGGACAAGGATGACTTCTTCTCGGTGGCACTGCTGCCCCAGAATCAGAATGTGTTCGAGCCAGATCGGCATATTCCCGAACCGGACGACAGTTATTTCATCGAAAACTCGACGCGCGGTGGACCGGTCAAGACCCTGACCGAGCAGCACGGCATGTATTCGACCCTGCGGCTGAAACTGGCGGACCCGTTGACGTTTGTCGTCGGCAGCCGGGTGAGCTGGTACAGCTCCAAGACCGATTCGGAGTTCCTCACCGGCGGTTCGGAGCACGCCAAGAGCACGGAGACGGGCCAAGTCACGCCGTTTACCGCCGTGTTGCTGGACCTCAACGAGCACCTGACGGCCTATGCCAGCTATTCGGATATCTTCACGCCCCAGGGCAACTACCGCTCCGAAAGCGGCTCGGCACTCAAGCCCCTGGTGGGCGAGAGTTATGAGCTGGGGATCAAGGGCGAGTGGTTCGAGGGACGCCTGAACAGTGCCTTCAACCTGTTCCGCACAGTGCAGAAAGACCAGGCCCAGACGGACTACGCCTCCAGCTGTGCGTCCTCGGACGGTTACTGCTATGAGAACGCCGGCAAGGTGCGCGCCCAGGGTTTCGAAGCCGAGATCAGCGGTGAAGTCATCGAGCGCCTGCAATTGCTGGCCGGCTACACCTACACCCAGACCAAGACCCTCGACGACATTGATACCAGCCTCAACGGCGGCTCGTTCAACAGCTACGTGCCGCGCCATGTGCTGCGCCTGTGGGGCGATTATGCCCTCGGCGGGGCATTGGAACGGTTCAGTGTCGGCGCCGGGGTCAATGCCCAAAGCGACAACTTCCGTGTATCGCCGGTCAGCGGCGAGAAGATCACCCAGGCCGGTTATGCGGTGTGGAACGGTCGCGTTGGCTACCGCATCGATGACACCTGGTCGGTGGCCCTCAATCGCAACAACCTGTTCGACAAGCGCTACTACACCACCATCGGCACCGAGGGTTTCGGCAACTATTACGGTGAGCCGCGCAACTTCACCATGACGATGAAGGCGCGCTTCTGAGGCGGTGGCGAGGGCGCCAGTGCCCTCGCCACGGTTCTGCCCCTCAGTTGGTATCCAGGTCCACGTTCTTGGTTTCCCGCAGGCAGATCATGCCCACCACCAGGCTCACCCCGGTGATCACCACCGGGTACCACAGCCCATAGAAGATATCCCCGGTGTAGACCACCAGGGCAAACGACACGGTGGGCAGGAAACCGCCGAACCAGCCGTTGCCGATGTGGTAGGGCAGGGACATGGAGGTGTAGCGAATGCGGGTCGGGAACAGTTCGACCATCAACGCCGCCAGCGGTCCGTAGCACATCGCCGAGATGATGATCAGCGCCACGATCAAGGCCACGATCATCGGGCGGTTGATCTGCTGCGCATCGGCCTGTTGCGGGTAGCCGGCCAGGGTCACCGCACCGCGCAGGGCCGCCTCGTCGTAGCCTTCGAGTTTCACGTCACCGACGCTGATCTGCACCGTGCTGCCGACCGGGGCCGCGACGCTGCTGTAGGGCAGGCCTTGCTTGACCAGGAAGGTCTTGACCTTGTCGCAAGGGCTGTCGAAACGCGCCTTGCCCACCGGGTCGACCTGGACGGTGCAGGTGGCCGGATCGGCGGTCACGGTGATGGGTGCCTGGCGGCTCGCCAGGTCGATGGCCGGGTTGGCATAGTGGGCCAAGGTCTTGAAGATCGGGAAGTACAGGGCAGTCGCCAGCAGCAGGCCGATCATCAGCACCGGTTTGCGCCCGACCTTGTCCGACAGCCAGCCGAAAAAGATGAAGAACGGTGCGCCGATCACCACGCTGACAATCAGCAGGCTATTGGCGAGGGCCGGGTCCATCTTGAGGAATTGGGTGAGGAAAAACAGCAGATAGAATTGCGCGGCGTAGAAGGTCACCGCTTGCCCGGCGTTGATGCTGAACAGGGCGATCAGCACCACTTTGAGGTTTTCCCATTTGCCGAAGGATTCGCGAATCGGCGCCTTGCAGCACTTGCCTTCCTCTTTCATTTTCAGGAAGGCCGGCGACTCATGCAGGCTCAGGCGAATCCAGGTGGAAATGCCCAGCAGGAGGATCGACAGCAGGAAAGGAATGCGCCAGCCCCAGACTTCGAACTGATCGCCGGTGAAGTAGCGGCAGCCCAAAACCACCAGCAGCGACAGCAGCAGCCCGAGGGTGGCCGTGGACTGAATCCAACTGGTATGAAAACCGCGCTTGCCCATTGGCGCGTGCTCGGCGACATAAGTCGCCGCGCCACCGTACTCACCGCCCAGGGCCAGGCCCTGGAGCATGCGCAACACCACCAGGATGATTGGCGCGGCGATGCCGATGCTGGCGTAGTTGGGCAGCAGGCCGACGCAGAACGTCGCCAGGCCCATGAGCACGATGGTGGCCAGGAACGTGTACTTGCGCCCGATCATGTCCCCCAGCCGCCCGAACACCAGGGCCCCGAACGGCCGCACGATGAAACCGGCGGCGAAGGCCATCAGGGCGAAGATGAACGCGGTGGTGTCGTTGACCCCGGCAAAGAACTGCTTGCTGATCACCGCCGCCAGGGCGCCGTAGAGGAAAAAGTCGTACCACTCGAACACCGTCCCCAGGGACGAGGCGAAGATGACTTTCTGGGTTTCCTGGCTGGTGCCGGCGCTGCGCGTGGCTTCCAGGGGCTGAACATGCTCGGACATAGCGGTATCCCTCACAGTGATTGTTTTTGTTGTTCCACTGCGACGCCGGGGTGGCGTCTCCTGATTTGACACGTTCCTTGCTTACACGCATTCCCCTGTGGGAGCGAGCCTGCTCGCGAAGGCGGTGTGCTAGTCGACATCATCGTTAGCTGACACTCCGCCTTCGCGAGCAGGCTCGCTCCCACAGGGGGGCTTACTTGTTTTTCAGACCGTGGCAGGCTCCTTTTGCGGCGTGGTGATTCGGGTGTCTGCCTCGAGCATCATCTGCGCCGCCTTCTCGGCAATCATCAGCGTCGGCGAGCAGGTATTGCCCGAGGTGATGCGCGGCATGATCGAGGCATCGGCGATGCGCAAGCCCTTGATGCCATGCACGCGCAGTTGCGCATCCACCACGGCGTGGCCGTCCTGGCCCATGCGGCATGTGCCGACCGGGTGGAAGATCGTCGTGCCGATGCGGGCGGCGGCCTGGTGCAGTTCCTCTTCGGTCTGCAGGCTGGGGCCCGGCAGGTATTCCACCGGTTTGAACGCGCTCAGGGCCGGTGCCGCGACGATGCGTCGGGTCAGGCGGATGGCGTCGGCGGCGATTCGCAAGTCTTCGGGGTGACCCAGGTAATTGGGCTGGATCAGCGGCGCCTCGTGTGGGTCGGCCGAACGAATGTCCACCCGGCCACGGCTTTGCGGGCGCAGGTCGCAGACCGACGCGGTGAACGCCGGGAAGCTGTGCAGCGGTTCGCCGAAGCGTTCCAGGGACAACGGCTGTACGTGGTATTCGAGGTTGGCCGAGGCCTGCTCCGGGCCCGAGCGGGCGAATGCGCCGAGTTGGCTGGGGGCCATGGACAGCGGGCCGCTGCGGGCGTACAGGTAGCGCAGGCCCATGCCCATTTTGCCCCACAGGCTGCCGGCGATCTGGTTCAGGGTGCGGGCATTTTCCAACTGACAGATCAGCCGCAGTTGCAGGTGGTCCTGCAAGTTGCCGCCGACACCGGGCAACTCATGGGTCACGCCGATGCCCAGGCGTTGCAGCAAGCTGCGCGGGCCGATCCCGGAGCGTTGCAGGATCCCCGGCGTACCCACGGCGCCGGCGCACAGGACGATTTGCTTGCGGGCCGTGAAGGTCATGCCCTTGCCTTGCCAGCGAGCGCTGACGGCATGGGCGCGGTCGTCACGCAGCAACACCCGGTCGACCTCGACGTCGGTCAATACGGTGAGGTTGGCGCGCTGGCGAATCGGCTTGAGAAACGCCTTGGCCGCGTTCCAGCGCACCCCGGTTTTCTGATTGACCTGGAAATAGCCGCAGCCTTCATTGTCGCCGCTGTTGAAATCGTCGACGTTGGGGATGCCGCTCTGCTCGGCGGCGCTGCGGAAGGCATCGAGAATCGGCCATGACAGGCGCTGGCGTTCGACCCGCCACTCGCCGCCGGCACCGTGGAATTCAGACGCGCCGGCGAAGTGGTTTTCGCTCTGGCGGAACAGCGGCAGGACGTCTTTCCAGGCCCAGCCGGGATTGCCTTCGGCGGCCCAGTCGTCGTAATCGGCAGCCTGGCCGCGCATGTAGATCATGCCGTTGATGGAGGAACAACCGCCCAGGACCTTGCCGCGCGGGTAGCTCAGGGCGCGGCCTTGCAGGCCCGGTTGCGCTTCGGTCTTGAAGCACCAGTCGGTGCGCGGGTTGCCGATGCAGAACAGGTAGCCGACCGGAATGTGAATCCACGGATAATTGTCGCGCCCACCGGCTTCGAGCAGCAGGACCCGGTGTTGCGGGTTGGCCGAAAGCCGATTGGCCAGCAAGCACCCGGCAGGGCCGGCGCCCACGATCACGTAATCGTATTCATCGACGACAGGTTGCATTCGCGACCTCATTTTTGTTGTTGTGGGAGCCATCCTAGTTGTTAGTTTTCGTCAAAAGAATGTTAGTTTTTGCGCAGCCGCTGTGCGTTTATAAACAGCCCTGCCTTCAGGCGTGTTCAAGGATCGCCCATGTTCGACTGGAATGACCTGCGCTATTTCCTGGAACTGCAACGCAGCGGGCGTTTGTTGACGGCTGCCCGACGGCTGAACACCACCCACGCCACAGTGGCCCGGCACATCGAGGCCATCGAGAAAAGCCTCGGCACCGCGCTGTTCGTCCAGCATGCCCAGGGCTATGAACTGACCCCGGCCGGCGAGACATTGCTCAAGCACGCCGAAGCCATGGAGAACGTGGCGTTGCTGGCCCAGGAGGACATCACCCAGTCCAGCGCACCCCTGGGCAAGATCCGCCTGGGAGTGACGGAAGGTCTGGGCATCATGTTCCTGGCTAGCCGCATGGACGGGCTGTTCCAGCGCTACCCGGGGCTGGAGGTGGAACTGGTGGCGGTGCCGCGCTTTGTCAGCATCCTCAACCGTGAGGCGGAAATCAGCATCCACCTCGAACGCCCGGCGGCCGACCTGTTGGTGACCCGCAAACTCACCGACTACAGCTTGGCGCTGTACGCCAGCCAGGCCTACCTGGATCGCTCGCCAGCACTGCGCAGCCGCGAGGACCTGGGCCGCCATGCCTGGATCGGTTATGTCGACGACCTGTTGTTCAGCCAGGAACTGATGTTTCTCAACAGCTTTTGCCGCAACCCTCGAGTGGTGTTTCACAGCACCAGCGTCATCGCCCAGCAACAGGCCGCGCGCTCGGGCCTGGGGATCGCGGTGCTGCCGTGCTACATGGCCAGCGGCGACCCGACGCTGGTGCCGCTGCTGCCGGACGAAACCATCCGCCGCAGCTACTGGATCAGCACCCGTCGCGAACTGCACAAGTCCGTCCGCCTGCGGGTGTTGTGGGATTACGTGGTGCAGTTGTGCGAGCGGGAGCAGGGGTTGTTGTTGCCCTGAGCTTTATGCGACAGCCCCAAAACAAAAACTGTGGGAGCGAGCTTGCTCGCGATGACGTCGGCGCATTCAACACATAGGGTGACAGACAGACCGCTATCGCGAGCAAGCTCGCTCCCACAGAGGGCAGTGCTGGTTGCTCAATCTCGACCCGCCGTTTTCCGAGGCGACAGGCTCAGGGCTGCTTCGCACCCCAGCGGGAGCAATCTCTGGCCACAGGGGGGCTCAGTGAATGCCCTGGCCGCCCAAGCCCCCTTTTCTGGCCCCCAATGACCTCAGCCGACGCGCTGGCGTGCCTTAGTGTTGAGCCACAACAAGAAAAGCGCAGCCAAGAGGGGCCCTATGTTGGCAATCTCGCCTTCAACCTTGCTTCACTCCGCCGTCATCGTGCTGCTCGGCAGCCTGCTCGCCGGCTGCGGCGAAGAGCCCAAGCCCCCCGCGCCCACGGTGTTCACAGCCATGCCCAGCGATGCGGCGCTGGCCCAGGGCTACGACAGCAGTTGCAAACTCTGCCACGCCAACCCCGGCGCCGGGGCGCCGTTGACCGGCGATACGAACGCCTGGGCCCCGCGGGTCGCCCAGGGCGCCGAGACCCTGCTGGACCACGCGGTCAACGGCTACAACGGCATGCCGCCGATGGGCCTGTGCATGCACTGTTCCGAAGAGCAGTTCCTGGCCCTGATCGCCTTCATGTCCGGCCAACACCTCCAATAATAAATACGGGTACTTTCGGCATGACGATGGACTACTCACGGCGTCGGTTGCTGCAACAGGCCGGCGTTGTCGCCGCCTTTACCGCACTGGGCAGCCAGGGCGCCCTGGCCGCGCTGCTGCGCGCGCCTCGCTTGATCCCGTGGCGCAACTGGTCCGGTGCGCAGAGTTGCCTGCCGGCGGCGCGCCTGGCCCCCAAGGACCTCGACGAACTGGTGCAGGTGGTGCGCCGCGCCGAAGGGCGGATTCGGCCGGTGGGTTCCGGGCACTCCTTCAGCGCCCTGGTGCCCACCGACGGCACCTTGTTGTCGCTGAGTTTTTTCAGTGGCCTGTTGGACCACGACGGCGCCAGCCTGCAAGCCGAGTTCGGCGGCGGCACGCCCATGTCCCGCATGGGCCCGGCGCTCAAGGCCATCGGCCAGGCACTGCCGAACATGGCCGACGTCGATTACCAGACCTTGGCCGGTGCCATCGCCACCTCGACCCATGGCACTGGCAAGGCCTTTGGCTCATACGCCTCCCAAGTGGTCGGCCTGCAACTGGTGACGGCCAATGGCGAGGTCCTCGATTGCGATGCCCAGCGTCATCCCGAGGTGTTCCAGGCCGGCCGGGTGTCCCTTGGTGCGCTGGGCCTTGTGACCCGCGTGCGTTTACAAAACCGCGCGGCCTATCGCTTGCGCGAGCACCAGTGGGTGGCGAAAACCGAGGAGTTGCTTGAGGACGTGCACACCAACACTCGGGACAACCAGCACTGGGAAATGCAAGTCGTCACCCATTCCGACTATGCGCTGTCGATCACCCTGAACGAGACCACCGATCCGGCCACGCCGCCGATCAGTCCCGAGGAGGAGGGCGGCAACGAGTTCGTCTCCCTGATCGAAAACCTCGACAAGTACGGCAGCGATTTTCCAGCGATCCGGCGCGCGCTGCTCAACAGCCTGCGGCTGGTGGCCGAGTTCGATGACCGCGTCGGTGATTCCCATGACATCTACGCCAACGCCCGCACCGTGCGTTTCAACGAGATGGAATATTCAGTCCCGGCCGAACACGGCCCGGCGTGCCTGCGGGAAATCCTCGCGCTGATCCGCGACAAGGACCTGCGCACCTGGTTTCCCATCGAATACCGCTACGTGAAGGCCGACGACATCGCCTTGAGCATGTTCGAAGGCCGGGACAGTTGCTCAATTTCCGTGCACCAGCATTACCAGATGGACCACCACAATTTCTTCGCCGCCATCGAGCCGATCTTCTGGAAATACCAGGGCCGTCCGCATTGGGGAAAGCTGCATTCGCTGAACGCCAAGGCACTCCAGGCGTTGTACCCGCGCTGGACCGAATTCACCCAGGTGCGCCAGGTATTGGACCCTGGCGGCAAGTTTCTCAATGGGCATCTTGCATCGATTCTGGGGGTGAGCTGAGGTTTCAAATGGCTGGTTGGCTGATTCTATCCTGCCAGGCACAACCCTTGTGGCGAGGGAGCTTGCTCCCGCTGGGGTGCGCAGCAGCCCCAAATCGGATAACGCAATTTTCCAGACAGATCACCTCAGCCGGCTTACGACGGCTACGCCGCCGAGCGGGAGCAAGCTCCCTCGCCACAAAAGCCCAAAGACCCTCTAGAACGCAAACGGAATACTGATCTTGGCCCAGAGCATTTCGCCTTCGGTGCGGTTCTCCACTTCAAACTCCTTGGCCCAGCGGATCTCGGCGCTGGCGTACTTGAGGAAGGTCAGGTGCAGCGCCGGGCCGATGGCGAAGACCTGGCCGCGGACCCCGTCGTCCACATCCTGCCCGGCGAATTGCACGGTGCGGCCGTACTGTTTGTCGTCGGTGGTCTGCTTGAGGTAGTAGCCGTTGAGTCCCAGCCTCAGGTTGTCGGTCACGCGGTAGCTGGCGGAATAGTCGAAGTGGAAAATCTGCCCGGAACGGTAGTCGGTGTCCTTGTTCTTGCGGTTGAAGCTGTAGGTGGTCTTCATCGACACCTCGGTGTCTTCCGTGGGCAACCAGGTGAAGGAAAACAGCGGCTTGTAGGTGTAGAAATTGTTGCTGGTGTTGGCCAGTCGATCGGTGCTGTATTCGCCGGTGGGTACAGTGATTTCCACCGCCGCGGCCAGGGTCAGGTGCTTGCCCATGTCCCAGAGCACAATGGGTGAAATGGTCGTGTCGCCCATGCCTTCACGGGTGTCATGCAGGCCGAACACCGAGACTTCCTGCTTGAGCCAGGGTTGGGCGATGTAGATCCCTGCGCGTCCACCGGCCACTCGCAACGGACTCAGGTAATCGATACGCGGGACCACTGCCGTGGATTCGATTTCGACATCCGGCACTTCGCCGCCCAACGAACTGATGTTGAATTTCCGGGCCTTGTAATGGTTGTAGTAGAGGTTGAACGCGACCATGTGGTCGGGAAGGCTGTCGACTTCCAGCGGCAGCACGAAAAAGCCATCGGTGCCTGGGCCGATGTTGTCGACCCCCGATTCGGTGGCCAAGGCGGGCAGGGCTGCGCCGCAGGCCAGGCCGAGGGTCAATTGCAAGGCGAATGTCGTGCGGATCGGGTTCATGTGGGGGGCTCATTATTATTGTTGGAAATGCACCGGAGGTCCGAGTCATACAAATAAGCCGTTCGCCGCCGACAGGGCAGGGTATTGGCGGCCAGACAGGGGACTTGGGCGGCCAGATTTTTCTACCCCTCTATCCAGCGGCTCATGCTAACTTTATGAAATAACCGGTTACAAAAACGCCACCTAACGTGCTCCGGAACCCGCCCCATGCAGATGAAAGTCATCGACCCCACCTATGAATTGGCGCTGGTATCGCCATTTTTGCTGCAAACGTTGGCCGAGGTGGTGGCGGACAAAGGCTTCGATGCCGCCAGCCTGTGTCGCGGCCTGGGGTTCGACCTCGATGACCTGCAAGATCCCGCCCAGCGTATTTCCTATCGCCAGGCCGTGGTCATGATCCAACGTGCACTGAAGCTGTTGCCTGACCAGGGGCTGGGGTTATGGGTGGGCGATCGCAACGTGCTCGGCACCCTCGGCCTGCTGGGTCACGTCTTGTCGCTGTGCGAAACCCTGCGCGATGCCTTCGCCCTCGGGGTTCGTTACCAGCACACCACCGGCGGCATCGCCGTGACCCGTGTCGAAGAGGCCACTGACCTGATCATGGTCGAGGCCACATGTCGCCTGCCTTTCGCCGAGATCCAGGTGTTTTCCGTGGAAGAGTTCTTCGCCAGCCTGATGGTCTACGGCCGGGCGCTGGCGGGGCCCGATTTCAAGCCCCAGGCCGTGGAATTCATGCACGCCGCGCCGTCCTATGCCCAGGCGTACCAGCGGATCCTGGGGCCAGAGGTGCGCTTCGGTTGCCGGCACAACCGCATGCTGATCGACGTGCGCTGGCTGGACATGCGTTTGCCCAATCATCACCC
This sequence comes from Pseudomonas sp. CG7, assembly GCF_023701885.1. NCBI lineage: Bacteria > Pseudomonadati > Pseudomonadota > Gammaproteobacteria > Pseudomonadales > Pseudomonadaceae > Pseudomonas > Pseudomonas sp. CG7. The sequence continues at coordinate 39,355 of NZ_JABAEE010000047.1, forward strand.
GCTGGCCCTGCGCCAGGCATTGGCCTTGCTCGAGCAGGAGGCCTGCGAGGTCCACCAGAAGATCGACCTGATCCAGACCGTGGAACGGGCGATTGCCCGGGACCTGACCCGGGGCAGCCACATCGAGAAAATCGCCAGCGACCTCAACATGAGCAGTCGCACCCTGCGTCGGCGCCTGACCGAACACAGCCTGACCTTCGAGGCCTTGCTCGAACAAGTGCGCCGCGGCCGCACCCTGAACCTGCTGGCCAACCCCGAGCTGTCCATCGAGCGCATTACCGAAGAGGTCGGCTACAGCGATGTGCGCAGCTTCCGCCGGGCGTTCCGGCGCTGGACTGGCATGAGCCCCAGCGCGTTTCGCAATGAGAGTACTGACGCTCGGCTCTAAGGATATGTCCACACGGTATTTCTCAAGTCGCGTGGGCTTTCCCTAAGATCACGTCATAACTCGTTATGACAAGTGATAAGGGCCATGTCCGACAACGTTCTTTCCCTCAATAGCGTACCGCTGCACACGCAACTGCGAGACGTGCTGCGTGCGCGGATTCTCGACGGTGAATACCCCCAAGGCAGCCAGATGCCCTCGGAAAGCGAGCTTGGCGCGTTGTTCAGGGTCAGTCGCATCACCGTGCGCCAGGCCTTGGGCGATCTGCAAAAGGAAGGCCTGATTTTCAAGATCCACGGCAAAGGCACATTCGTGGCCAAGCCCAAGACCTTCCAGAACGTCAGTACCCTCCAAGGCTTGGCCGAGTCCATGACCGGGCGTGGGTTCGAGGTGATCAACCGCTTGATCAGTTTCAAGTTCATCGCGGCCGACAAACTCGTGGCCGAGCGCCTGAAGTTGGTCGAAGGGGAAGTAGTGGCGCAGATCAAACGGGTGCGCTTGATCAACCGCGAGCCGGTTTCCCTGGAGATCACCTACCTGCCGAAGGTCCTCGGTGAACGACTGGAAAAGGCCGACCTGGTCACCCGGGACATTTTCCTGATCCTGGAAAACGACTGCGCCTTGACCTTGGGACATGCCGACCTGGCCATCGATGCGGTACTGGCCGACAGCGACCTGACCCAGGCGCTGGAGGTCGAACCAGGCTCGCCGATCATGCGCATCGAGCGGCTGACCCATGACGCCCACGGCCAGCCGTTGGACTTCGAACCCCTCTACTACCGTGGCGATGCCTTCCAGTACCGCCTGCGGATCGACCGGCAAAAAGGAACGCAGGCATGACTCGGAACACCCTGGAACAGGAATACGACATCGTCGTCATCGGCGGCGGTACGGCTGGCCCCATGGCGGCGATCAAGGCCAAGGAGCGCAACCGTGATCTGCGCGTGCTGCTGGTGGACAAGGCCAACGTCAAGCGCAGCGGCGCCATCAGCATGGGCATGGACGGCTTGAACAACGCGATCATCCCCGGCCATTCCACCCCTGAGCAGTACACCAAGGAAATCACCATCGCCAACGACGGCATCGTCAACCAGGCGGCGGTTTACGCCTACGCGACCCACAGTTTCGAAACGATCGAGCAACTGGACCGCTGGGGTGTGAAGTTCGAGAAGGACGAAACCGGCGACTATGCGGTGAAAAAGGTTCATCACATGGGCGCCTACGTGCTGCCGATGCCGGAAGGGCACGACATCAAGAAGGTGCTTTATCGCCAACTGAAACGGGCGCGGGTGAGTATTACCAATCGGCTGGTCTGCACGCGGCTGCTGACCGACGAGGAGGGTGCGGTGAACGGTGTGATGGGCTTCGATTGCCGCACCGCCGACTTTCATGTGATCAAGGCCAAGGCGGTCATTCTCTGCTGCGGCGCGGCGGGGCGCCTGGGATTGCCGGCCTCGGGCTATCTGATGGGCACTTATGAGAATCCGACCAATGCTGGTGATGGTTATGCGATGGCTTATCACGCCGGTGCCGAACTGGCGAACCTGGAGTGCTTCCAGATCAACCCGCTGATCAAGGATTACAACGGCCCGGCGTGCGCCTATGTCACCGGCCCCCTGGGCGGCTACACCGCCAACAACAAGGGCGAGCGCTTCATCGAGTGTGACTACTGGAGCGGGCAGATGATGTGGGAGTTCCACCAGGAACTCGAAGGCGGCAATGGTCCGGTGTTCCTCAAGCTCGATCACCTCGCCGAGGAAACCATCCAGAACATCGAAGAGATCCTGCACAGCAACGAACGACCCAGTCGCGGTCAATTCCATGCCAACCGTGGCACCGACTATCGCACGCAGATGGTGGAGATGCACATCTCCGAGATTGGTTTTTGCAGCGGTCATTCGGCGTCGGGGGTATGGGTCAACGAACGGGCCGAGACCTCGGTCAAGGGCCTGTACTCGGCCGGCGACATGGCGGCGGTGCCGCACAACTACATGCTCGGTGCGTTCACCTACGGCTGGTTTGCCGGCAACAATGCCGCGGACTTTGTGGCAGGCAAGGAATTCTCGACGTTGGATGCCGGGCAGATCGAACGGGAGAGAACACGTGTCTACGCGCCGCTGGAGCGCGAGCATGGCCTGCCGCCGGCCCAGGTGGAATACAAGCTGCGCCGCTTCGTCAACGATTACCTGCAACCGCCCAAAGTCACCAAGAAAATGCAGATCGGCCTGCAACGCTTCAGCGATATCCAGCGTGACCTGGATCAGATCAAGGCCCACAACGCCCATGAACTGATGCGGGCCATGGAAGTCAGCATGATCCGCGACTGCGCCGAAATGGCCGCCCGCGCCTCGCTGTTTCGCGCCGAAAGTCGTTGGGGCTTGTACCACTATCGGGTTGATCATCCGCAACGCAACGACAGCGACTGGTTTTGCCATTGCCATTTGAAGAAGGGTGATGCCGGCGCGATGACCTCATTCAAGAAAGCTGTCGAACCCTACATCATCGCCCTCGATGCCGACGAACTGCAGGCCTACGACCGGCTGCGGGGCGGTGCCGACGCGGCGTGACCCCTTCACCCAGAGAAAACGCCCATGGCCTATCAACCCCAGGAAATCTTTTTTCGCTCCAATGCCCCCGTCACCGTGGACGAGGACAAATGCATCGCCCACAAGGGCTGTACCGTCTGCGTGGATGTCTGCCCCATGGACCTGCTGGCGATCAACCCGGCGACCCAGAAGGCCTACATGGTGTTCGACGAATGCTGGTACTGCATGCCCTGTGAAAAGGACTGCCCGACCGGGGCGGTGAAAGTCGAGATTCCGTACTTGCTGCGTTGACTGCGCTGACGCCTTCGCGAGCAGGCTCGCTCCCACAGTGGACTGAAGCCAGTCGCGATAGTTGTGTACACCGATAAACCCTGTGGGAGCGAGCCTGCTCGCGAAGAGGCCACCACAGACACCACAAAAAGCCATCCGGCCACCCCCGGACGCCAAACCCAGAACACCCCTCGTTTCCCACCGCGCCCTGATCGCGGCGGAGACGAAAAACCAATAAATGATTCGAGGGGACATACCCATGCTATTGCGTGCAGCACTCGCCGGTCTGGTACTGGCTTCATTGACCTTGCCTGCCCAGGCAGAAACCATCCGTATCGCCATCGGCACCCAGGACACCACCATCAACTGCGCCGCCGGCGGGTTGCTGATCCGGGAACTGGGCCTGCTGGATAAATACCTGCCCCATGAGGGCGCCTACAAGGACGCCCAATACGATATCCAGTGGAAGAATTTCACCAGCGGTGCGCCACTGACCAACGAGATGGTCGCCGGCAAACTCGACTTCGGCGCCATGGCCGATTTCCCCGGTGCGTTCAACGGCGTGGCGTTCGAAACCGCCGGCAAGCACAGCCTGTTCATCAGCGTGCTGTCGGGCAGCACCCAGGGCAGCGGCAACGGCATCGTCGTGCCCAGCGCGTCTGGCGTGCAGTCACTGGCCGAGCTCAAGGGCAAGACCATTTCCGTGCCGTTCGCCTCCACCGCCCACGGCATGTTGTTGCGCGCCGTCGCGGCCCAAGGCTGGGACCCGCTCAAGGACGTCAACATCATTGCCCAGCCGCCGGAGGTGGCCGGTTCCGCGCTGCAAGCCGGCAAGATCGACGCCCACGCCGACTTCGTGCCATTCGCCGAACTGTTCCCCAGCCGGGGTTTCGCCCGCAAGATCTACGACGGTGCCCAGGCTAACACCCCGACGTTCCATGGCGCGTTGGTGGACCAGGCCTATGCCAGGAAATACCCGGAAATCGTCGTCGCCTATCTGCGCGCGACCATCGAAGCCAATCAACTGCTGGCCGCCGAGCCGGAGAAGTACAGCGAGCTGATCGCCAAGGTCACCGGGGTGGATGCCGAGGTCAATTCCCTGTTCCACGGACCCCTGGGCGTGCAGACCCGCGACCTGACCTGGAAACCGGAATACCGCCAGGCCGTCGGCCCGGCCATCGTTACCCTCAAGCTGCTGAAACAGGCTGCTCGCGGCCTGGACCTCAACACCTTCATCGATGACCAGTACATCCGCGCCGCCTTCAAGGCGTCGAACCTCGATTACACCGCGCAACTGGCCAACTACGCCCAGACGCCGCTGGGCAACGGCGATGCGTCGACCGGCCAGGCGATCGCCGATGCCCGCCATGTGGCCGAGATATGGGTGCGCGGCGAGGCGAAAGTGCGCCATTACGCCTCGGCACAATCGGCCTTCGCCGCGCTGGCGAGCCTCAAGCAGGAAGGCAAGGGCATTCGCGCCGTCTATGCCCAGGCCAGCGACAGCGGGATCAAGCTGCTGGCCGAGCAAGCGTGGTTCGCCAGTGATGCCAAGGGCCAACTCAGCGCGTTCCTGCTCAAGGGCCAGGCCCAGCAATTTGCCACGGCCCAGGGCGGCAAGGTGTTCGACTTCAGCGAGGCCACCACCCAGGCGGTCGCTGCCCGCTGACCTGACTCGACTAAAAGCAAAACCTGTGGGAGCGAGCCTGCTCGCGATGGCGTCAGATCAGTTGAAGTTGATGTGATTGACACACCGCTATCGCGAGCAGGCTCGCTCCCACAAGGGATCTCCATAACTGAGGAAAAAATCAGTGTACCCACCATCCAAACGCTGGCTCCTGCGAGCCGCTTCACTGCTGCTCTGCCTGTTGTTCTGGCAGCTCGCCGCCAACGGCCACTGGGACCTCGGCCTGGTGACCTTCGCCAACGTCCCGACCCCGTTGGCGGTGGTCCAGGCGGCGCTCGGCCTGGGTGAATCGGGCAATCTCGCCCGGCACCTGGGCAGCAGCCTGGGCCGGGTCTTTGCCGGTTATGGCGCGGCGCTGTTGATCGGCGTGGCGCTGGGCCTGGCCATCGGCCGTTCGAAATGGGCCGAAGACCTGTTGCTGCCGCCATTGGAAGTGCTGCGGCCGATCCCGGCGGTGGCCTGGATTCCCCTGGCAATCCTGATGTTTCCCTCGTCGGAATTGTCGATGGTGTTCATCACCTTCACTGGCGCGCTGTTCCCGATCCTGCTCAACACTGTTCACGGCGTCGAAGGCGTGGACCGCCGGCTGATCGCCTCGGCGAAAAGCCTCGGGGCCGGACGCCGGGCGATCCTGCTGGAAGTGATTCTGCCGGGCGCCGCGCCGAGCATCATCACCGGCCTGGCCATCGGCATGGGTACGTCCTGGTTCTGCCTGGTGACCGCGGAAATGATCGCCGGCCAATACGGCATCGGCTACTACACCTGGGCCTCCTACACCGTGCAGAACTACGCCGACATCGTGGTCGGCATGTTACTGATCGGTGTGTTGGGCATGGGCAGCAGCCTGTTGATCAAACGCCTGGGCGGGTTGTTCACGCCTTGGCATCGACCACGAGGGAAAGCCTGATGAGCGTGATGCAAACACCCGAAGGGCGGATCGATATCCGTCAACTGTCCATTGTCCTTGGCCAGGGGAACGAGGCGTTCGAAGCGGTCCAGGGCCTCGATTGCCAGATCGAGGCGGGCCAGTTCGTCTGTGTCCTTGGCCCGTCCGGTTGCGGCAAGTCCACCTTGCTCGGGGCCTTGGCCGGGCATCTGCAACCGCATTCCGGCAGTTTGAATGTCGACGGCTTGAGCGTTTCCGGCCCGTCGCCACAACGCGGCATGGTATTCCAGCAACACACGTTGTTCCCCTGGCGCAGCGTGCGTGACAACGTCGCGTTCGGCTTGAAGATGCGCGGCTTGGGCAGGGTCGAACGGCACCGGGCCGCCGATGAAATCCTCGCGCTGGTGGGCCTGGAAGGCTGCGCCGGGCACTGGCCGGACCAGCTCTCCGGGGGCATGCAGCAGCGGGTGGAGATCGCCCGGGTGCTGGTCAACCGTCCACGGTTGCTGCTGATGGACGAACCCTTCGGTGCGCTGGATGCCCTGACCCGCTTGAACATGCAGGCGCTGCTGCTGGACATCTGGACCCGCATCCGTACCACGGTGGTGTTCGTGACCCACGACATCGACGAGGCGTTGTTCCTGGCCGATCGCTTGCTGGTGATGAGCCCGCGTCCGGGACGGATCATCGAAGACCTGCGCCTGGACTTTCCACGGCCACGCACGACTGAACTGGTGACCCGTCCTGAATTTTCCCGTTTGAAGCGCCACTGCCTCGACCTGCTGCGTCATGAAGACGGCCGGCAGTTGCCGCGCCTCAATCCCCTCGGGCTTCCCCCTGAAACCTCCTTGCCGCGATATGCCCTATGACCTCTCTATTCGAAAACACCGACAACGACGACATCCTCGCCCTGCAACCACGCCTGACCGACGAAGACCCGGGCGTGCGCCGTATCGCCCTGATCGAACTGGCCGACCTTGAGGACCCTGAAGGCCTGCTGTGGCTGGTGGACCGCCTCGCCGGGGACCCCAGTGCCGACGTGCGTGCCGAAGCCGCGCGCTTGCTCGAAGCCTGGGAGGACGCGCCGGTGGTGGCGGCCCTGTGCGAGGCCCTGACCGATCCATCGCCGAGCGTTCAGGTCGCTGCCGCCCAGAGCCTGAGCCTGCTCAAGAGCGAGGCGGCGGGAAGGGTGATCCTGCCCTGGACGGCACATGCCGAGGCCGGTGTGCGCGTCGCGGCCTTCAGGGCCTTGCGTGAATTGCGCCTGGCCGACGCTGCGCCGGCGGCCCTCGCCGCTTTGGTCGACAGCGAGGCCAGCGTGCGCCGCGAAGCGGTCGGCGTGCTGGGCTGGCTCAAGCACCTCGACGCCTTGCCGGCCCTGGCCCGGCTGGCCAGTGATGACCCAGACACCGATGTGCGCCGTGCCGCCACCGGGGCCCTTGGCCTGGCTTCGGATGCGCAAGTCTTGCCGGCGCTGCGCCAGGCCCTTCGGGATCCGGCCTGGGCGGTGCGCGAAGAGGCCGCCACGACCCTGGGCAAGGTCGGTCACGCCGATGCCGGCCCGGCCCTGGTCGAGGCGCTGGCCGATGATTACTGGCAAGTGCGCTTGCGGGCGACCCGCAGCCTGGGGCGTTTGCGCTATGTCCCGGCGCTGGCGGCCTTGATCGAAACCCTGGGCCATCGCATCAGCAACCTGCGCAAGGAAGCGGCCCTGGCCTTGGGAGAACTGAACGATCGCAGCGCTATTGCTGCCTTGCAAGCGGCACGGGACGATGGTGACCCGGAAGTGCGCAAAGCCGTGCGCATTGCCTTGGGTCAGTTGCAATGAGCCCGCTGGCGATGGGCAATTCCCGGGACAAAGGGCAACTGAAGCTCAACTGGCCTGACGGCCGTGAACAATACCTGGACCATGCCCTGCTGCGCCGGCAATGTCCCTGTTCCCAGTGCCGGGCGTTTCGTTTGCAGGGGCTGACGGTTCAGGTTGATCCGCGGGTCCGGGTGGTTGGAATCAATGCCCAGGGCTATGGGGTTCAGTTGGTGTTCAGTGACGGGCATGAGCGGGGGATTTTCCCCTGGGTTTATCTGGCGGGTTTGTGACAATCAAAGTCCCCGCTAACCGTTCAAGTGAACAGCACTGGGCCAAAACACCGGTTTTTTGTGTCTGTTTGTTGCCTGAAGCGGGTGTTCGTCGATCTACCGGATTGACATCTTTTTCCTGCAAACAACCCCCAGTAAACTCGCACCCCCCATGAAACAAGATTAGCCACGCTGCCTGGTCGCGTTCTGTTGCACAATACGCCCCGGACCGTTTCTCTCAGGATGTTCAATGTTCAAATCATTTCCCATGCGCACCGTAGGGCTTGCATTGGTGCTGGCCGCCGCAGCCGGTTGCTCGTCGAAGAAAACCGCCATCTATGAGCACGAGAACTTCGATGATTCCGGCACGTTCTCGCGCACGTATCCGGTGAGTGACGCGGCCACCTGCGAAGCCGGGCGCCGGGCGTTGCTCAGCCAGGGCTATATCATCACCAGCAGCGATCCGAAGCTGGTCAGCGGTCACAAGAGTTTCCAGCAGACCGGCGAAACCCATATGGAGATCAGTTTCAACCTGGTCTGTGCCGAAGATGGCGGTACCGGACACCGGGCGACCATGTTCGCCAACGCCTTGCAGGACCGTTATGCCCTGAAGAAAACCAACAACTCCGCCAGCCTGGGAGTGGGCGTGCTGGGTTCGGTGTCGATGCCGATCGGCTCCTCGGATGATTCGATGGTCAAGGTCGCCAGCGAAACCGTGTCGGCGGCCAAGTTCTATGAGCGTTTCTTTGCCTTGGTAGAGCTGTTCCTGCCTCCCGCAGCGAAGAAAGCCGCCGAGAATGCCGACAAACCGAAGGCTGAGCTGGGTGTACCGGAAACCAAGGCCGAGTCGGCCGCCTTGATGCCTGCACCGACTCCAGATCCGGCTCCAGCTCCAGCTCCAGCGGCCGAGCCTGTTGCGCCTGCGCCTGCAGCGGCCACACCCGTCGAGGAGGCTGCGCCGGCCCCCGTCGAAACCGCTCCTGCGGTGTCGGAGCCTGTCGCCCCGCCGAGCGAGCCCGCGCCGATTGCGCCTGACTCGTTCGAGTCTGCGCCGACGACAGAAACCGTGACACCGCCACCACCACCGTCCAGCTCGTTGCCGGCCCCGACCGAGCCGATCCAGCCGCTTCCGGCCTCCTGAGATCCAGCGGCAGGGAGTGACTTCCTGCCACACTTCCCGCAGTAATTTCCCGACCCTGTGCTACGTTTAATTCATGAAGCCTTTGCTTCATGTTTTGTTCATAAAGCAGCTTTATGCTGATGCCAGCGCCATCAGGCATTGGTTCAACGACAGGGGAAGGACGCGTAATGGATGATTATCAGGAAGAGCTGCTGGAATACCAGGCCTACGAACTGGACCCGCTGGAACCCGCCGAAGATGCAACGGAGTTGTAAGCGAGTTTGCAAGCAGCAAGGTTTGAGCAACAAGCCCAACGCTTGAAATTCAACGCCCTCTGTGGCTACGGCGAAACTCCCCAGGCGTCTGGTCATTCCAACGCTTGAAGGCCCGTTGAAAGGCTTCGGCTGAGGCAAACCCCAACAGGTAGGCGATTTCGCCGAACGCCAGTTCGGTATCGCGTATGTAGGTCATGGCCAAGTCGCGACGGGTGTCGTTGAGGATGGCGCGAAACTGCGTGCCTTCCTCGGCCAGCTTGCGACGCAGGGTCCAGGTCGGCAGCTTCAGGCGAGCCGCCACTTCTTCCAGGTCGGGTTCCCGGCCGCCGCTGAGCAACGGCCCCAGCAGTTGGATGATGCGCTCGCGCAGGCTGCGGGTGCGGGTCAGCTGTTCCAGTTCCCGTTCACATAACTGAACCAGGTGATGCCAGGTACTGGGGCAATGCTGCGGGTTGCGCTGGGCGAGGCTGTCCAGGCCCAGGCGCAGTTGATTCTGTTCGGCGCCAAACTGGATCGGGCAGTCACCGAGTGTGCGGTAGGCCTCCAGATACGCCGGTTCCTCGAATTCGATGTCTATGCGTTCGGGCCGCAGCGCGACGCCGCTGACGCTGGATAATTGCGCCAGCCAGCCGGCAATGATCGAGTCCACGACGAAGCGGTTGTAGGCGTTATACGGGCTGATGGAATAGAACCGCAGCCAGGCGCCGCGGGCATCCTCATGGAAACTCGATTGGCCGCGATAGTTGGAGCCGTACAGCGGCTCGAAGCGGATCATGCAGCGGGCCGCCTCGCGTACCGTCGGCGCCTGGGCAGCGGTGACGCCGGCCAGCCCGGCCTGGCTCAAACGGCCGAGCTGACCCATGCGCAGGCCCAGGGCCGGGTCCTGGGTCTGCTGAATCGCGGCGTGGCCCAGGCGCATGTACCGTGGAATCGACAGGCGTGCCCCGGGCTCGGCCAGGCGCGCGGCGTCGAGGCCGTACTGTTCAAGCAGGGGCTTGGGGTCCTGCCCATGGCTGGCGACAGCGTCAGCCAGGCTATGGACGAAGCCTACCGACAGGTCCCCCAGGCGCATCGGCTGCGGTTTCATGTTTACAACCACAAGTTCAACAGGCGGGCGCCACGGGCTTCGCTGTCGGGGAAGTGCTGGCCGTTGTGGCTGATAAAGCTCTGGCCGGCACTGCCGCTGTCCCAGAACTGCCCGCGCAGGAACACGCTGACGCCGCCCCGGGCCTGGCTGATAGGCAACTGGCTGGTCAGTGTCAGGCGATGCCAGGCTTGCCCCTCACTCACTTCGCCAGGCCTGAGGCTCACTTCGCTCGGCGTGGACAGGCCTTTATAACCGCTCCAGGGCTTGTCCCAGGCGCCGCGACCGATGACAAAGGCGGGTACCGCGATCAGTTGCGCACCCTGTTCATTGAGCTGGCGGTAGTGGAGCGGGTACCAGCTGTCGCTGCCGATGAGCACGCCCAGGCGCCCGGCAGGCGTGTCGATGACCAGGGGGGCGGCCGGATGTTCGGCGCCCAGCACATCCTGTTGCTCGAACACCGGATGTCGTTGGCGTTGCGGCTGGCCGATCGGCCGGCCATCGCTGCCGAACACCAGGCTGCTGTTGTACAACGCGCCACGGCCAATCTTCAGCTCGCCTTCGTTGACGCTGGGTTCGGGCAGCACGATGGAGCCAGCCACCAGGGTGATGCCGAACTCCTTGGCGAGCCCGCCGAACAGTGTTTGATAATCACGGGCCATGCGCTCGGCTTTCATGCGCAGGTAGGCATCGTCCAACCGGTTATTGCCCTCGGCGCTGACCAGCGCCTGGACGAACGCCAGCGGATTGCTCACCGCCAGCCAGTTCATGGCTTCCTTCAAGGAGGTGGCCTGGTACAACTCGTCTTTTTCGCCACCGACCATCAGCCAGGTGCCGATGTGCTCGGGCAGGACCACGACGGTCTTGGCATTGAGAAAACCCTGGTCGCGGGCCGCCTGCAGATAGGCCGCCAGTTTGCGATGCAGGCGCTCGGGGCTCTGGTAGTCGGTGGGGAACAGTTCGGGCTGGATGCCCAGCAGATTGCCACGGTCGGCCGGCGTGCCCTGGTCGACCGCCAGGGTGATACGCAGGTCTGACAGGTAATGGCCGGCCGGCCGATCCGTCGTCCACAGTGCGTAGGTGACCAGGGCGGCAATCAAGGCCAGTGAAAACAGCAAGTACAGAAATTTGCGCATGGGGGAACAGTCAGCGGCCGTGTTCAGGTTCGTGATTTTTCATCAAGAGTCACGGGGCAGGGTACGGTAAAACAAGGGAGTAGCGAAGGGCGGGTGAGGATTTGTACGCACGGCAAGCGTACGCAAAGGCGTCCATGGAACCTGTGGACGCCCTTGGCGCTGGGCAGGGCGGCTAGTGACTTTTAGCCTTCCTGATCCGGATCAGAATCAGCAACATGATCAACAGCACCGGTGGCGTCATGCCCAGCAGCGCGTCACGGGCCGAGAGGTGTGCGCCCAAGGTGTGCAACCCGCTGTAGACCAACTTGAACAGGTTGATCAGGTAGTAAGTGATGGCGATGATCGACAGGCCTTCCACGGCGCGCTGGATCTTGATCTGGGCATCGGCGCGGGCATTGAGGCTGCGCAGGATCTCGGCGTTCTGGTCTTCCATCTCGACTTGCACGCGGGCTTGCAGCAGGTCGCCCAGGTTGGCGATGCTCATGGCCAGTTGTTCGAGGCGCTGTTCAGTGGCGGCGCAATAACGCACCGTGGGCTTGAAACGGCGTTCGATGAACACGCCCAAACGCTGGCAATCTCCCAAATGGCTTTCGCGCAACTCCCCCAGGCGCTCGAACACCAGTTGCGCGTAGGCGCGGGTCGCGCTGAAGCGGTGGCGAGTCCTGACCGAGCTGCTGACGACCTGGCGCGACAGCAGGGCGATATCCTCCAACAGGGCCTTGGCATGCACGCCACTGGCGTTGGCGTTGCGCTCGGAGAGGCTCACCAGGGTGCGATCGAATTCGTTCAGTTGCGGGTCCAGTGCCTTGGCGATACTGAGGGACAAGGAGGCCATCATGCGATAGGTCTCGATTTCCAACAGGCGCCGGATCATGCGCCCCTGGCGATAGGCGTTGAGCCGTCGGTTGATGAACAAGAGGCGATTGGTGCCGTCCTCGGTCAGGCGAAAATCGCTCCAGACCACCGCATCGCCACCGCCCACGCATGAGCCGCAAGGGTCCTTGAACCCGTAGCTGGGCAGGTCGAGGCCGGCTTCGGCGCGCACCACCACCTGAACGGCATTGATGAGGTGCTGGGTGTGACCTTCGATGCCCCGGGCAAGGCTTTCGGGCAGTGTCGTCCATTGCAGCTCGTTGCTGCTGGCAGGCACGACCAGGGTCAGGGTAAAGAATTCGGCGTGGCGCTCCCACTTCAGCGGATGGCCTTCCAGGCGGGTGATGCCTTGTGCGGCGTCTGCTGCGACGGTATCGGGGCACAGTCGCTCGAGCAGTGCGTTGCACTGGGCGTTGTCGCCCAGGAATGCCAAGTGGAAGACGTGGGCCGGTTCGTCGAAATACAACGACGGGCGGGCGTGCAACTCGTTGTGCAGCATTTTTCGTTGGGGTTGCATGCAATGACGACTCTGTTATTTGCGTTATTTTTTGGTTTGAGCACGTGAGCCAGCGTTGGTAGGACTGGCTTACCCCACCGAGAGTCACGCGGCACCTGATGGGTAACTGCACATTTGGATCATTAAGTTGTCAGTTACGGTCATTGAGCAGCCGCAGCCGGACTCTTACGCTGTGGGCCATGACAGACGCAAGCCGCAGAGCTTGCGCTTTATTCCCGTGATCGCCCGTTGTGGAGTTACCGATGACCGCCTCTCATTACCCGCACCTGCTGGCCCCGCTGGACTTGGGCTTCACCACGTTGCGCAACCGCACCCTGATGGGCTCGATGCACACCGGCCTGGAAGAGAAACCCGGCGGCTTCGAACGCATGGCGGCGTATTTCGCCGAGCGCGCCCGGGGCGGCGTGGGCCTGATGGTCACCGGTGGAATCGGGCCGAACGACGAGGGCGGTGTCTACTCCGGCGCGGCCAAGCTGACCACCGAAGAAGAGGCGCTCAAGCACCAGATCGTAACCCGGGCCGTGCATGAGGCCGGCGGCAAGATCTGCATGCAGATTCTGCACGCCGGGCGCTACGCCTACAGCCCCAAGCAAGTGGCACCGAGTGCGATCCAGGCGCCGATCAACCCGTTCAAGCCCAAGGAGCTGGATGAGGAAGGCATCGAGAAGCAGATCAGCGATTTCGTCACGTGCTCGGTCCTGGCCCAGAAGGCCGAATATGATGGCGTCGAAATCATGGGCTCGGAAGGTTATTTCATTAACCAGTTCCTGGCGGCCCATACCAACCACCGTACCTTCCGTTGGGGCGGCAGCTATGAAAACCGCATGCGCCTGCCGGTGGAAATCGTCCGTCGGGTGCGCGAGGCGGTAGGCCCGAACTTCATCATCATCTTTCGCCTGTCGATGCTCGACCTGGTGGAAGGCGGCAGCACCTGGGACGAAATCGTCCAGTTGGCCAAGGCCATCGAGCAGGCCGGCGCGACGATCATCAACACCGGTATTGGCTGGCACGAAGCACGGATTCCCACCATCGCCACCAAGGTTCCACGGGCGGCGTTCAGCAAAGTCACAGCCAAGCTGCGCGGTTCGGTGAACATCCCGCTGATCACCACCAACCGCATCAACACCCCGGAAGTGGCCGAGCAGATCCTGGCCGAAGGCGATGCCGACATGGTTTCCATGGCCCGGCCGTTCCTGGCCGATCCGGAGTTCGTCAACAAGGCTGCCGCCGGTCGCAGCGATGAAATCAATACCTGCATCGGCTGCAACCAGGCGTGCCTGGACCACACCTTTGGCGGCAAGCTCACCAGTTGCCGGGTCAACCCGCGGGCCTGCCACGAAACCGAGCTGAACTACCTGCCGGTGACCCAGGTGAAGAAAATCGCCGTGGTTGGCGCTGGCCCGGCCGGGTTGTCCGCGGCCACGGTGGCGGCCGAGCGCGGGCACCAGGTGACGCTGTTCGATTCGGCCAGCGAAATCGGTGGCCAGTTCAACGTCGCCAAGCGCGTGCCGGGCAAGGAAGAGTTCTTCGAAACCCTGCGCTACTTCAAGCGCAAATTGCAGACCAGTCATGTCGAGCTGTGCCTCGACACCCGGGTGGATGTGGCGCAATTGGTGGCCGGCGGGTACGACGAGATCATCCTCGCCACCGGCATCGCCCCCCGGGTGCCGGCGATTCCCGGGGTGGAGCATGCCAAGGTCTTGAGCTACCTGGACGTGATCCTCGAACGCAAGCCGGTGGGGCGCAGTGTCGCGGTGATCGGTGCCGGCGGTATTGGCTTCGACGTGTCGGAATTCCTGGTTCACCAGGGCGTCGCCACCAGCCAGGACCGTGAGGCGTTCTGGAAGGAGTGGGGGATCGACACCCATCTCCAAGCGCGCGGCGGCGTCGCCGGGATCAAGGCCGAACCCCATGCACCGGCGCGCCAGGTGTTCCTGCTGCAACGCAAGGCGTCCAAGGTCGGTGACGGCCTGGGCAAGACCACCGGCTGGATTCACCGCACGGGCCTGAAGAACAAGCAGGTGCAGATGCTCAACAGCGTCGAATACTTGAAGATCGACGACGACGGCCTGCACATTCGCATCGGCGAAACCGGCGAGCCGCAAGTGCTGGCGGTGGACAACATCGTGATCTGCGCCGGCCAGGATCCGTTGCGTGAGTTGCAGGAAGGCCTGGAAGCGGCAGGGCAGACCGTTCACCTCATCGGCGGTGCCGATGTGGCGGCTGAGCTGGATGCCAAGCGGGCGATCAACCAGGGCTCGCGGTTGGCGGCGCAGTTGTAAGGCACAACAACTGTGGACGCGACCTTGCTTCGCAAATATGGAAGTCAAGGTCGCCGCTGATTCCAGGTGGGAGCGGGCTTGCTCGCGAAGGCGGTGTGTCAGTCAATGAAAATATTGGACTGTCTGTTATACTGCTCTG